>PYEQ01000708.1 GCA_003017785.1 filamentous cyanobacterium CCP5
GCCGCTACCAGCAGCTCCTGGGCTGCCATGGTCAGATCCTGGGCCTCCAGGTAGCGGCTCGCAAAGGCTGCGCTGCTTTGCAGAACGATGGTCTTTCCACTCCGGCCTGGTTTGGCGCTGTCGAGCCCGGCCCAGGCGATCTCCGAGTTGCCATCTCCCCAGACCATCCAGCCCTGGCCATTGGAGTCAGGGCCGACCCTTGACTGGGGCGCAAACCCGGCCATAATGCTCAGGCAGGGCTCGTAGCGCACCGCCCGCAGTCGCGGCTGCCAGTCAATTGCGGTTTCAGTCTGCTGCAGCAAATCGGCGGCTTGGGGGGCCGGTATTGCCAGCACCACGGATCGAGCTGGGCCAACGGGCTGGGCATCGGCAGATTCAACGGTTACTTGCCACTGGTGGTCAGGGGTGAGAGTCAGGGCGATCGCCCGAGTCTGACGCTGAATTTCGAGGTCTTTGCCCAGGTGTTTAGCGATAGCGGTCATGCCCGTTGGAGCTATAAACAGGGGCGGTCCCGAGGCCTGGGGTGACAGCTGACCTTCTGCCCCCAGCAGCCCATACAGGCTGGGCTGCCAAGGTGCCAGTACCCCCTGCGCCTCCAGCTCAGCGATCAGGGTTGTCAGCAGCGGCGTCATGGGCTGTAGGAACCGACAGCCGTGGTCGACTGGTACCGCCTCAACCCGTCGTGTCGCCAGCCGCCCGCCCAGGCCCCGGGACTTCTCCAGCACCAGTACCCGGTAACCCTGCCGGTGTAGAGATCGAGCACAGAACAGTCCCGCCAGACCCGCACCAACTACAATGACATCCCAGGTCATCTTCATAACCGGGTAGGGCAACCCCAGCGGCAGCGGTCGGCCTGATGGAATTGTGTAAAAATGAGCTTGAATCCTAGCAAGGTAGGTGGGGAAGGAACTGTGGATGAGCTGCGAACGGCCCTCGAGTTAGCCGATGAGGATGAGCTACAGGCTCTGAGCCAGATGCTCTTTCAACCTAAGTTTAATCCTTTAGACTATCTCTATGGACCTGCCCCTCAGATGGTTCAGAGTCTCAGCCGCGATCAGCAAATTGGCTTGATGGAGGATCGGTTTCGGTTCTTAGCCGCCGATGGATTCTCAGTGCTTAACCGCCGTAGTCATCGGCTCACCTATCGCCAAGTCTTGCTGCAGGTGTGTCGCTACTTGAGGGTAAACCATTACCACCATTGGTCCGCGGAAGACCTAGAGGCAGAGATTTTTTTACACCTGATCGAGCGCTGTTGGAATCGGCTTCCTGCAGGGGAAAAACGCGACATTCAGGGGCAAATTCGCCGCAGCTTCGCCTCCCAGCCGGAATTTAGATCTCTACCCAGCAGCCTACAAACCAACCCCATGGGTTTAATCCTGAAAGGGGGCAGTGCTCTGGCCGTCACCTCCATACTCAGCCCCTGGCTGCTGAGGCAAATCACCGCCCAGTTTGCCTGGCATCTCGCTCGCCATGAAATTGCCAAGCAGTCCGCTGTTCGCGCCGGGGGCTCAGCAGTGGCCGCTATTCAGAGCCGCGCTGCACTGCACATGGCCTCTCGAGGGGTAGCCATGAACGCCGCTCGCTTCGGAGCAACCCGCACTCTCCTCGCCTGGACAGGGCCCGTGCTGTGGGGCTGGTTCCTGGCCGACTTAGGCTGGCGGGCGATCGCTACCAACTACGGGCGAGTGATTCCAGTCATCTTTACTCTGGCTCAGATTCGTCTCACCCGTTCCGTTGCCCCTGCTTGCGGTTAGTTAGGTAGATAGAGAGCATGTCAGGAGTGAATCAGCCCGCCGAAACCTACTACGACCTACTCGGGATCAAGCCCACCGCCAGTCCTCAACAGATTCGGCGGGCCTATCGGGATCTCAGCAAGCTCTATCATCCGGACACCACGACCCTATCTCCCATCGTCGCCACTGAACGATTTCAAAAGCTGAATGAGGCCTATGCCACCCTCAGCAGCCCAGATCGCCGACTGACCTACGACCAGCAGGTGGGTTATTCTCGGATCTCTGTGATTCAGGCGCCATCTAATTTAAACCGCCCATCCACTCAGTCGACCTACAAATCCTCGAGCGCCTATTTAGACCCCACCGATCGTCCGCTCTCTGCCGGTGAGATTTTCGCTCTGTTTATCTTGGGAGTGACTTTTGTCGCCTGCCTTGCCCTGGTGATTACCGTGGGTATAGCCCGTGGCGATATGGCGTTTAATCCTTCCCAATTGTCTCAACCGGTAGATGAGGTCCCAGTCCCCTTCTCCCAAGAAAATACGGAGTCGACTCGAGAAGCGGTTGCTCCCCCCCAGTGGCTTTAACAGCCACTGTAATCCTGTGGTTTGAAGACCGTTAGCTCGGTTGGTTGGGATATCTTGATTAATATTCTTGGTTAAATCCCCATGCCCAAAATTCGTGCCGATGAACCCCTTTATAATCATCCTCTACCTGATATCGAGCAGTGGCTCCAGGAACATGGCTGTCATCAAGACGAACAGGATCCCCACTGCTGGCATGTTCAAAAACTAACCTGGGCCGCTGACGTCGTTCTTGATATTGACTCGGTAGTAGTGCGCTATATCGGCGCTGGCGGTAACGGCCAGGACATCCAACGGGCCTTTAAGT
>PYEQ01000709.1 GCA_003017785.1 filamentous cyanobacterium CCP5
GTCCCTGTTCCCTACTCCCCTTCGATTTTCAAATTCTGATTTTTGATTCAAGGAGATAAACCGATGAAATGGAAACCGTTGAAATGGTGGTTTATAGGACTGCTGGCGCTACTGCTGGCGCTTTGGGTTGGCACCAGCTCTGTGCCAGCTCAGGCTGAGTCGACGACGCAAGATGTCTTCAAAATTGGCGGCGATCTGATCGTGACTGGCACCCCTACGACCGGAGATGCGTTTGCCATTGGGGGAGACGTGACCGTGCAGGAGGGCGTGACCATTCGGGGGGATGTCTTTGCCATTGGTGGCAGCCTCCAGCTGAAAGACAATGCCAGGGTAAATGGCGATGCCTTCGCCATCGGCGGTCGGGTGATTCGCGCCGACAGTGCCGTGGTCAATGGCAGTGAATTCACTCTGCTAGAGAATTTTGACGGCCTCTTCGATCGCTTTGGGGTAATTGGCACCCTCTACCTGATGAATGTCGGGTTTTGGACCGCAGCGTTCATCGTGGCCGCGATCGCCGGTTGCCTCCTCCTGCTCCTATTGCCAGGCCATGTCGAGGCGATCTCCGGTACCATCCAGGCCCGTCCCTTTATGAGCCTGGTCTCTGGGGTTGGCGGCTTCGTGGCCCTGCTGATGCTCACCGTGCTCACCAGCGGCAGCGTAATCGGGGCTGTCCTGATTCCCTTGGCCAACCTGGCGATGATGCTCACCTGGCTGCTGGGGGGCGTTGCCATCTGCATCTGGCTCGGTAAACATCTGGGTGGCCAAAATTCCCAGGCCCACTTCCGGCACTTCTGGTGGGGGCTGATCGTTCTGTTTGTCGTCAGCCTGATTCCGCTGGTGGGCGGGCTCCTGGTTGGTCTAGTTACCCTGTTTGGCTTCGGTGCCACCCTCCTGGATCGCTACGGTACCCGCACCGCCAACAGCCTGCCCCTCAGCCTCGATCGCCTAGAGCACCGAACCGAATAACCGAGCTGTTCCCTCATTCCCTACTCTCTGTTCCCTAAATTCCCCATGAACCTCTCCACCACCTACCTCGGCCTGCCCCTGCGATCGCCTCTAGTCGTCGGTGCCTGTGGCCCCCTGACTGAAGATCTCAGCCATTTGCGCCAGATGGAAGCCGCCGGGGCCGGGGCGATCGTCCTGCACTCTTTATTTGAAGAGCAGCTGCAAAAAGACCGCTTCGAGCTAGAGCACTACCTCACCCAGGGCACCGAGAGCTATGCCGAAGCCCTCACCTACTTCCCCCATCCGCCCCTGTTTCACGTCAGTGCTGAAGCCTATTTGAACCATATTCAGCAGGCAAAGGCGGCGGTCGAGATTCCCATCATTGCCAGCCTCAACGGAGACAGCCCCGGGGGCTGGACAGACTATGCCCGGCAAATCGAAGCCGCCGGGGCCGACGCCCTGGAGCTGAATATCTACTCCGTCCCCACCGATCTCAACCAGACGGCCGCCGAGTTGGAGGAGGCCTATCTGGCCATCGTGCGATCGGTGATTGCAGCGGTCAATATTCCCGTGGCGGTTAAACTCAGCCCCTACTTCACCAACCTGGCCAACTTTGCCTCTCGACTCTCCCAGGCGGGGGTAAACGGCCTGGTGTTATTCAACCGGTTCTACCAGCCCGACATCGACATTGACGCCCTGGAAGCCTACCCCCACTTACTCCTCAGCACCCCCCAGGATCTGCGCCTACCCCTGCGCTGGATTGCTGTTTTGTACGGCACTTTACCCGTGGACTTCGCGGCGACAGGCGGCATTCACCACTCCCAGGACGCGATTAAGCTGCTGATGGTAGGAGCCAACGTCACCATGATGGTCAGCGCCCTGCTGCGCCACGGCATCGATCACCTCCGCACCGTAGAACAGGGGATGAAGGAATGGCTGCAGGCCCATGAATACGAATCGATTCAGCAGCTCCAGGGCAGCATGAGCCAGATTAACTGTCCCAATCCCAGCGCCTTCGAGCGGGCCCAATACATCAAGTCAATCCAGACCTACCAGGGCAATCGGGTCCATGTACCGTCTGCCTATTTTGGCTAGTGGGTGAGGGGAATTAGGGGACAGGGAATAGGGAACAGGGAACAGGGAGTAGGGCATGGAAAACGCCAAAAAAATCGGCATCCTCACCAGCGGCGGCGACTGCCCGGGTCTGAATGCCGTGATTCGAGCCGTGGTCAAATGTGCGACTCGGCGGGGCTGGGAGGTGTATGGGATTCCCTACGGCACCCAGGGACTGATCAACTTGGAACAGGGCAGCTGCAGCATCCAGGATTTGCAGCTGCGGGATCACGGGTTTGATATTCCCGGACTGCTGCACGGGGTGGACATTCTCCAGTTCCTCAGCGGCAGCATTCTGGGTGCCCTGAACAAAGGCGATCCGAGTAATCCAGCGATCGCTCAGGAAATTCTCGAAGGCTATCGGCAGCTGGGCCTGGACAGCCTAATTGCCCTGGGGGGCGATGGCAGCCTCGACATCATCTATCAGCTGGCGCAGCAGGGCCAGTGGAACTGGATTGCCATTCCCAAAACCATCGACAACGATGTGCCCTACACCGATCGCTGCCTCGGCTTTGATACGGCGGTGGACACCGTCACCCGCGCCCTTTACGATCTCACCT
>PYEQ01000058.1 GCA_003017785.1 filamentous cyanobacterium CCP5
GAGTTACCGCTGCAAAACCGCCTGAGGCTCTGGGGCATAGAGTTGGTTTCAGCCGCTGCCTTTTATTGGGTTGTTAACTGGCTATTCAGCAGTGGGCTTGGAATCACTAATGATCTCCTGCGCAGGCTGAGCTGGATTCGATGGCCAATATCCGTTAGACCGATTGGATTTTTTGCCGCCGATCACAGTCGGTTGATTGCCGTTGCCCTGGTGGGCCTGCTGCTAGCTAGCCCCTGGATTCTAGACGGGCTGCTGAAGTGGGAGTATCGTCAGCAGTCTCTTTCGAGTCGGGAATTAAAGGCTTTTAGTCCTGAAGGTCTGAGGCTACTGCGCCGCATCTGCACCCAACGGGGGTGGCCATTACCTGAACTACGTCGAATCCCGGAGGCGGCTCCATGCTGTTTTAGCTATGGCTGGCATCCACGCAACATCCGAATTGTGGTGAGCCAAGGATTGCTTGAGCAGTTTTCAGCCGAGGAAACTGCCTCTTTTCTGGCCTATGAGATGGCCCACGGGATTCTTTGGGATTTGCCGGTGATCTCTGGTATTGGTGCGGTACTACTGATTGTTTATCAAGCCTACTGGCGGCTGGCCCGGTGGGGCGATCGCCTGAAGCAGCCCTGGCTCAAGTACCTCCTAGGAGCGATCGCGTCCCTCTGCTACGGAATTTTCTGGCTGCTGAGAAAAATCAGCCTGGAACTATCGCGGCAGCGGAGTACCTGCGCCGATCACACCACCGCTATGCTCACGGGGCAGCCCCAGCTTCACCAGCAGTGCCTAATTAAACTGACTCGGGCGATCTCAGAAACCATTAACCATCACGGCAGTACCCCTCCCCTGCTAGAAAGTCTTGACTATCTGATGCCCCTAAGCCAGAGAATAGCCCTTAGCCCTGGCAGCAGTGCAGACTCGCGGGAAAAGCTACTATCCCTGCTGGCCTGGGATTATCAAAACCCCTACCGGTTCTGGCTGCTGTGGAATCTTCCTCAAATGCCAACCGGAGAGCGCCTAATCCGGCTCGAGGGATATCAGTCAGGCAGCAACATCAGTCCTAAACCTTCTGTTACAAAAACCTTCGGATTAAAGCCAGCGGTGGCAGGAAACACCTACCTTCCCCCATTACTCTTGCAGGGCAGTCCGATTATCGGGGCTCTTATTGGCCTAGTTGCTGCCATGGGCCTGTGGTTCATCGGTGGTGTTTCGAATGCGTTTAACTGGTTTCGCATTAGCTGGTTCTACCAAGATCCCAGCATTATTAAAGGGTTTTTCCTACTGGGACTCGGTATTGGTCTGCTGGTGCGAGTCAATCGCTATTTCCCAGAGATGCAGAGCCGCCCAACCCAGTCCCTTGACCTGGCCAGCTTCCAAAAAAATCCCCTCAGGCTGCCCATTGACAGCCAACCTACCTACCTGGAAGGCATACTGCTGGGACGTTCTGGCCTTGCCAACTGGCTATGTCAAGATTTCATCTTACGCACCGCCAATGGCCTCGTCCGCCTCCATTTATTGTCCGGCCTAGGCCCCCTAGGAAACCTAAGCATGCAGCGACACCATCCGGTCGAAGCTCTGGGTCAGACAGTAGGGATAAAAGGTTGGCTTCGCCGAGGACCGACCCTTTGGATGGACGTGCAGAATATCCGATCCGGTCGAACTAATTTTTCCCTTAGCAATCCTCCCCTGTGGACGACCTTAGTCGGGTTGGGCACCTGCCTATGGGGTATTTTCATTCTGTTCAAAGGATACTAGCGGGTGAGATTTGCCAATTCAAGGCTTAAGTGTTACATTTCTTAATAGAGTTCTACAGCCTGAAGGTTTCGTTGGTCAGAGTCGTAAGTGCATTCTGATTAGCAGTCCGTCAGGAATGGGTTCTCCTACTCTCAACACAGCAAACCAGGCCAGCCAATCGGCTGGTTTTTCCTTATCAGACCGTGCTGACTCTACCTGTCTTAAAACTCTTGTGTTGCTGTAGTCTGCCTGGCAGATAGCGTGTTAACGTTATAGAGTTGTGAATACGGCAAAGATCTGCAAAAGTGCTAGCCTGAGCAGCTTTTATAGGATTGCTTTAACCGCTGGTACGCAACGTCACTTCTTTGGGCTCAATCAAGCAACTGTGTGCAACTCTTCATCAGAATGTAACTAGTCCCAAAGAGTGAACGGTCGGTATAGATATAAATGGCTGTTCTAGGTATCTTGCCTTTTCTTTCATTTTCTCGGCGATACTAATTTTACATAGCGTCGCTGCGTTTAGATGGTCGCGTCAAAATAGTTAAATATCCCGATTTAGTTAGTGAGTTAGAGGTATCCCAATGTCTGTTCGCCTATATGTTGGCAATCTGCCAAAAGAGTTAGAAAGAGAAAAATTCGAATCCATTTTTGCCGAGCATTCTGAAGAGTTGGTCTCGGTGAAGCTAATTGCAGACAAAAAGACAGGAAAATGTCGTGGCTTTGGTTTTGTTACGGTTAAAACCGATGAGAAGGCTGATCAACTAGTGGAGCAATTCAATGGATATGCCCTTGAAGATAGCACTCTAAAGGTTGAAAAGGCGCTGCCCCGTAGCAAAGGCAAGGATGGTGATGCTGCTGAAGGCAGCAGCGCACCCCGCCGCAAGGGCTCAAGCAATAAGAAGGCGACCACCTCTTCATCTTCCAGTGGTAGCTCATCGGCTCAGCCCGATCCTCGCTGGGCAGATGAGTTGGAGAAGCTCAAGCAGATGTTGGCGACTCAAACCTCTTCCACCTAGCTAATGATCCCCCTAGGTATACAAATCCTTTCTCAGTTTCTAGCTTGGAAGGTTCCTAGGGGTAACTTCATCGCGATTATCAATCTCAGAGGGCGTAGATCATTTTGGTCTATGCCTTACTTTTTGGCTCTATCCATATTTCCTTGAGAATTTCCCTGAGAAACTGATGTTCATGTCAGATTGAACTAATGCTTTGCTCGATTGCATACTGGGGGAAATTCTAGTCGTTCGAGTTATTGAAAATCTCTAGCCATCCGGTAATTACCTGGCCAATGCAGCGTACAGGAACGATAAAAATACTTCCCTTCCTTGATTTGATATTTATTTGATTGCTCCGCTAGGGGCGAGATTCTGGTTGTGGCCTACGACTAGAAGCCATCGTCTCTCCAGGGAGGTACATCAAAAGGATATAAAGTGGAGGCCCTAAGAAACTCTGGCCCTGAGCAGAGCTTCTGGCAGGCAGCGAAGCTTACCCAAAGACGACACGAAAGCCCGCCGATTGAAGACGTCATACTGATTTTCTTCAATAACTTCTAATATCTTTCGATATAAAATCAACGCCGACCAAACTGGCCAACGGGCATCTTCACTCAGGCGGCCAATGCCTTTTTCAGCTACCCGATAGAAAGTTCGGGCTCGCTGAATTTGGAACTGCATTAGGTCCCGCCAGCGGCTATCAATCACTCCCTGGATTAGGTCCGTTTCGGTATAGTTGAATCTCTCTAAATCCTCTAGGGGCAGATAGATTCGACCCCGCCGGACATCTTCCCCGACGTCTCTGAGAATATTGGTTAGCTGATTAGCGATGCCAAGGGCGATCGCTTCCTCAATCGGGGCCTGCTGAAGTTGGGGGCAGTGCCATGGGGCGGTGTATTGGGATGAGTCAACTCCCATGACGGTCGTTGACATTAAGCCGACAGTTCCGGCTACGCGGTAGCAGTAGAGCTCAAGCTCAGAAAAAGTTTCGTAGCGAGAGCGATGTAGATCCATCCGCTGGCCGGCAATCATATCTCGAAATGGCTGCATGTCCAGCGGAAACCGCTCCAGGGTATCGACCATGGCGAGATCGACATCATCGATGGGGTTGCCTGCGAAGATCGACTCTAAATGGGCTTCCCAACGATCTAGGGTGGACTCATTGGTGTTTTGAGACTGGGGCCCGTCAACTAGCTCATCCGTGCGCCGGCACCACACATAGATAGCCCATATAGCCCGGCGTTTCTCTGGAGCCATCAGCAGAGTGCCGAGATAGAAGGTTTTGGAGCATTCCGCCGTAATCCGCCTACACAGCTCGTAGGCTTCATCAATTGTGGCGAAGGCATTCGCAGGCGGAGAATCAGACAGTTGCAGCATCAATGTATCAGGTTGGAGAAATCTAGGGTGATCGGCTTGTAGACAGACGCACAGATATAGAGTGCGGAGGTCAGCTCATCTACCGGAGCTTCTGCCATTTCTCTGCTCCTCCAAGATTACACCTAACCCTGCAACTCCTGTAATACAGGCAACCATAGCCTCAACTGGCTAGTGGGCTGGGTACAGACTGAGTTGTTGGGGACTGAGCGATCGCCACGCCATCTTCAGAAACGACCTGAGCCGTCAGCTTGCCCGAGAGCACGGCCCCCTCCATACTGGCGAGATACCGCTGCATAGTATAGTCACCGGTCAGGTAAAAATTGTCGATAGGGGTCCGCTGGCTGGGGCGATACTGCTGGCGTCCTGGAGTTGCCTTGTAGACAGAACGGGGGGTCTTGACGACCTTAGATTTCAGCAGGCGGGCCGGAGCCGGAATCTGATCCGGGAATAACCGCTCGAGCTCGGCCATCGTTGCCGCGACGATGTCTTCATCGGATCGGGAAATCCAGTCTTTCGCGGGGGCAAGTACCAGTTCCAACATGGAGCGATTCTCATCGGCATAGGCCCTGCAGGTGTTGCTCATGTCGGCATAGACGCTGAGCAGAGGCGATCTCGAAAACAGCAGGTGATCAATGTCCGTTAGCTTGCGATCAAACCACAGATGCACGTTAATTACCGGCACCCCTTCGAGTCCGTCGAGCTGCTGGAAATAATCCATCTGCCGCCAGGGCTCGGGCAACAAGGGCTTAAGGGGATCAACCGGCAAGGCTGATACATAGGCATCGGCGGTAACCGTGGAGTCGGGCTGGCCGTCTAATCCCCGGATTACAAATCCCGACACCTGACCGGCTTCGTTCAGCAAGATGTGCTTCAGAGGAGCATTTAGATGGACCTCTCCGCCGCGAGCCGTGATGTAATCCACCATCGGCTGGCAAAGGCGCTCCGTGGGAGCTCCGTCCAGAAAAGCCATCTTGGACCCGTTAGTCTCCTGAAGGAAGCGGTTGAGCGCTGTCAGCACTACAGTGGCTGAAATGTCATCGGGATCAATGAAGTTCAAAGCTTTGGTCATCGCCCTGAACACTTCCTCGTTCACCCTTTCTGGAATATTTTGCCGCCGCAGCCACTCCGTCCAAGAATACTTGTCCATAGCTTCGACATATTGCTGGCCTTGGACCATCGCCGGTAGTAGCCCTAAGCCAAATCGGATTTTTTCTGGCCAAGTCAGCATGTCGTTATTGCGGAGAATGGCGGTCACGCCGTTGACAGGAGCTGGCAGCTTGGGGAAATCAAAACGAGAATAGGTGCCAGGTTTTTCCTGACGATTGAAAATCATGGAGTGCTCTTTCCACTGAAGCCGATCCTCAATCCCCAGCTCCTTGAACAGCTGCAGCATGTTTGGATAGGCCCCAAAAAAAATGTGTAGACCGGTTTCATACCAGTCCCCATCCTCGTCCTGCCAGGCGGCTACTTTTCCCCCAAGCACGTCTCGCCGCTCCAGCACAATCGGCTGGTGTCCAGCATCAACTAGGTATTTAGCACAGGCAAGCCCCGCTAGTCCTGCCCCTGCGATCGCAACTTGCATACTCCCACCAGCTCCTAGTAACGAGCGATAACGTCATGGTTTTCTACATTAGGATTATATGTTGCATTCCGTTACATTTGCCGGACCGCCGCCCTATTCGCAGCCCATTCGCGCCAAAATCGCCATTATGTTCGCCTATGATTACATTCCGCTTTTCCCGTCGAAAGTAAGGTTAGATCGAGGCGATAAGATAGATATTCCAATGATTTGCGACTGGCTGCAGAACCGGTCGCCAACGGCAGCTCGGTTCACTCTATTTAATTGACTGCCATTGCTCCGATTTATACCGATTGCTAAGGCTGAAATGCGCGATGCTTAATAATTCTGATCTCCTGAACCAAACTGATCCTTTAGTCGCGAACATCCTAGAACGGGAACTCCAGCGTCAGAGGGGCCACCTTGAACTCATTGCCAGTGAGAACTTCACCTCCCCAGCAGTCATGGCAGCCCAGGGTTCAGTGTTGACCAACAAATATGCCGAGGGCCTGCCGGGCAAGCGCTACTATGGCGGCTGTGAGTTCATCGATGAAGTCGAGCAAATCGCCATTGACCGGGCTAAGGAGCTATTTGGCGCAGCCCATGCCAATGTTCAACCCCACTCAGGGGCCCAGGCGAACTTTGCAGTCTTTCTTAGCCTGCTGCAGCCTGGCGATACCATCATGGGCATGGACCTCTCCCACGGCGGCCATCTAACCCATGGGTCGCCGGTCAATGTTTCTGGCAAATGGTTCAACGTCAATCACTACGGCGTCAGTCCAGAGACTGAGCAGCTGGATTACGACGCTATCCGGGAACTGGCCCTAGAGCATAAGCCAAAGCTGATTATCTGTGGCTACTCTGCCTATCCACGCATCATTCACTTCGACAAGTTTCGAGAAATTGCCGATGAGGTAGGAGCCTACCTGCTGGCAGATATTGCCCATATTGCTGGTTTGGTTGCCGCCGGAGAACATCCCAATCCGGTGCCCTACTGTGATGTAGTGACAACAACGACCCACAAGACGTTGCGGGGGCCGCGGGGAGGATTAATCGTGACCCGCGATAGCGATTTGGGCAAGAAATTTGACAAGGCCGTTTTTCCAGGCAGCCAGGGAGGCCCCTTAGAGCACGTAATTGCTGGTAAGGCGGTGGCCTTTGGAGAGGCTCTTAAGCCTGAATTTAAGACTTACAGTGCAAACGTGATTGCCAACGCCCAGGCGTTAGCCCAGCAGCTCCAGGAGCGCGGCTTTAAGGTGGTTTCTAACGGAACCGATAACCATCTGCTGCTGGTGGATTTGCGCTGCATTGGCATGACTGGCAAGCGGGCGGATCAGCTGGTGAGCCAGGTGAATATCACTGCCAACAAAAATACAGTGCCGTTTGACCCGGAGTCGCCGTTTGTGACCAGCGGACTGCGATTGGGATCTCCCGCCATGACTACCCGTGGCATGACCACCGAAGATTTCGTAGAAATTGCCAACATCATTGCTGATCACCTGCTCAGCCCTGAGGATGAGGCGGTGGCTCAAGCCTGTCGCCGCCGGGTGGCAGCTCTGTGCGATCGCCATCCCCTCTACCCGCACCTCCCCAACCGGCAGCCGGTCATGGCTTAACCCGGTTCATGGGTTAGCGGGTTGGTAATTACTCCATGCAGATCGGCAGTGCTCCTGAAGATTTATTTCTTTAAGAATCTGTCATAATCTGCATGGAGTTTTTGCTGCGATTTCCGATATGCTTTGCCTGGTCTGTGGCTTACCTGGCAGCTAATCGCCCCTAAATCGAGTTTCGCCGCAATCAAATCACCATCGAACGGGATGCAAGATGCCATTTCATCTTTATCACTTTGCCGCCTTTGTGATTTCGGCCCTGGTGGTACTCACGACTACTCCATTGGTTCGACAGATAGGGCTTAAGAGCGGACGGGTGGATTTACCAGGAGGCCGCAAAGTCCATGCGACTCCCATGGTGAGACTGGGGGGGGTTTCTATCTTTCTAGGGACTCTGACGGCGCTGCTGCTAGTTTGGTACACCGGGGGCTTCATCGATGCGGCTGGTCAAGAGTTAGCCCCACCGGAGGAATACGCCATCTGGGGGGTCACTATTGGGGGGCTGGCTTTTTTTCTGATCGGCCTCATGGATGACCTGTTTGGGCTCTCCCCCATTAGTCGCTTATTAATGCAGATGGCCGTCGCGGCGATCGCCTGGCATGTAGGGGTTAGCATCAATTTTTTGACGGTGCCGTTCCATGGGCTGATTTCCTTGCCCGTTTGGATTAGCCTGCCGGTGACTATTTTTTGGCTGGTGGGCATGGCCAATGCGATCAACTGGATCGATGGCCTAGATGGTCTAGCCGCTGGGGTATCTGGAATTGCGGCGGTGGTGATGCTGGTAGTAGCTTTGTTCATGAGCCAGCCAGCGGCGGCCCTAATCGCGGCGGCGATCGCCGGGGGTGCCCTTGGCTTCTTACGCTACAACTTCAACCCCGCCCAGATTTTCATGGGAGACGGAGGCGCCTATTTCATGGGGTTCACGCTGGCTGGAGTCGGCATTATCGGCCTGGTCAAAAGTGTGACTACGGCGGCGGTATTTTTGCCCTACCTGATTCTGGCGGTGCCGATTTTGGATATGTCAGCGGTGATTTTTGAGCGCATCCGCAGCGGCTCGTCTCCCTTCGTGGCTGATAAGCGGCATCTGCATCACCGCCTGCTAAATGCCGGTATCTCCCACCGGCTGACCGTTCTGTTTATTTATGTTTTGACGTTGTGGGCTGGCAGTCTGGCCCTAGCCGTGTCTGGTATGCCCAGTGGTATTGCCTATGCCCTGGGGGCAACGGCTCTGCTCAGCTACACCGGCTGGCGGTTGCGCTGTCGCTGCCGCTAAGCTCCAGCGGCGAAGGCGGCGTAGTCAAGATTCAGTAGGGGTATGTATAGGGCTGCTTAAACCGGCTGGCCCGGTAAAAGTGCATCCACTCTACCTCGACACCTCCACGCAGAAGCGCCACCTCGCCCAGGTAGTCAAGCCGTTCGAACTGAGAGCGGTAGTCATTGGCGATCGTCGGCTGCTGATCAAAGCGTTTTAAGGTAGCGTAAAGTGCATTTTGCCCAAGCCATTCGGACTGATCAAACCAGAAGGCGAATCCCCTCGGGTCCTGGCTGAAGCAGGTGATCGGCAGCGCCTGCAGTGGATGGATGGCCATTGCGAGATATCCTCCCAGATAGTATTCATTCGTGAATACAAAGGCTGACTGTTCCAGGGCGGCCATAATGGCTGGCGACTGGGCTATCCGCTGCCGCAGCTGCTGCACGTTGATAAGTTCGATGGAGGCATCTTGGCTGGGAGGCATCAACCCCACCAGGCTGTACTGTCCTGGTTTTTGAAAGGTGCCGGTGGTGATGTGGAGCAGCGCCAGCAGCAGCAGGGGCAGCAAAACCCAGCCAGAGCCCCATAGCCAGCGGCGAACTAGACGGGGACGGGTCTGCTGAGCAAGGGCGGCCCGTTCTGCCAGGAGCAGGGTGAGTCCCCAAAAACCAGGCGCAGGCCAGGCCGGCAAAATCTGCTGAAACCCTCCCAGAAGGGTAAACCCTAGGGTGATTGGCAGGGATAGCCACAGCAGCAGCGCGTATGTTGACGGCCCAGCAGCCTGGCCAAGGGCCTCACCAGGCTGCTGAGTTCTGCCTGGGAACCGCCACCATCGCTGCCATTGCCACCAGCATTGCTGAGTGGTGACGTACCACAGGGGAAACCCAAAGGCCGGAAATAGATAGGCAATGTGAATTAGCCAGTAGCCCACCAGCTGTAGAAGGCTGAAGCGAGAGGGTTCACCTCCGTCAAATCGCATCGATAGCTGGAATTGAAACGAAATCCAGTCATGCTGGGCATTCCAATAGAGTAAGGGAAATAGGGTGAGCCCAAATAAAAGCAGGGCTAGGGCCAACCAGGGGGAGGTGAATACCCGACGGTACGGGCGACTCGTCAGGCAAAAGCCCACCAAACTCAGGCCCAGCACAAAGCCATGGTACTTGCTCAGACAGGCAAGGCCCACGGTCAGGCCAAACAGGGCCAGCCGCCAGCTAGGGCGATAGTCCGCATGCTGGGGCGACTGGGGTGCAAATTCCCAGACGGCCAGGGCTAGGGTGGCTGTCCAAAAGAAAATCAGGCTGTTGTCTGGGGAGGTGAGGACGCCAAACCCTAAGGTGAAGAGGGGAATCAGGGTGGCGATCGCCACCGCCATCTGACCGACCGCTGGAGAAAACAACCGCTTACCAGTCCAGTAAAACAGCCCCAGGGTCCCTAAATATAGAAAGACGGCCCCCAGACGAATAGTCAAGGGAGAAATTATCCCCGTTAGCCACCAGCCCACGCCGGTGGACAGGGCAACCAGGGGGGGATGATCGAAATAGCTCCAGCTGAGATGACGACTGTAGAGGTAGTAATAGGCTTCATCAAACCCTGGGAATAGGCTGGTGGCAATCACTAGGCGAACCAGCAGTCCCCCCAACAGTAAGACGATCAGTCCCCGGCGGTCAGCCTTGAAATGGATTGTTCTCATCCCCGTTCCTTTGTCCTACCAGCGGCTTAATGCTCCCGACCGTGGTAATAATGACACTATTCTGATCCCGTCTTACCTTCACTATGGCAGGCAGCGCCGAAGTCATTTCCATCGGAACCGAACTACTGCTGGGGGACATCCTCAACAGCAACGCCCAGTTTCTCGCCCAAGAACTGGCCTCCCTGGGGATTCCCCATTACTTTCAGACTGCGGTGGGAGATAATCCCCAGCGGATTCAGCAGGTGATTCAGACGGCCTGCGATCGCTCGAACCTGCTCATTTTTACAGGCGGCCTCGGCCCCACCCCCGACGACCTGACAGTGGCAACCATTGCTGACTTCTTTGGGGCTGATTTGGAAGAACGACCAGAAGTCATCGCAGACATTCAGCAGAAATATGCCCAGCGTAATCGGTCGATGCCCAAAGGTATTTATAAACAGGCGCTGTTACCCAAGGGAGCCGATGTTCTGCCTAATCCCACCGGTAGCGCCCCGGGCATAATTTGGCAGCCTCGGTCCGGCATTACGCTGATGACCTTTCCCGGCGTCCCCAGCGAACTGCAGGTGATGTGGGCCGAAACCGCGGCTTCCTATCTCCAAGAACATGGCTGGAGCAATGGGGCGATCGTCAGCCGCATGTTGAAGTTTTGGGGCACCAGCGAATCCACCCTGGTTAAACAAATTGGTCCTCTGTTAGACCAAGCCAATCCGACCGTGGCCCCCTACGCCAACCTCGGGGAATCTCGATTGCGGATTACGGCCAGGGCGGACAGCTATGCTGCCGCCGAACAAATGATTGCCCCGATCGCGGCTGAAATTTTAGGGCGTACCGGGCAAGACTGCTACGGTGCCGACGCCGACACCCTAGCCACCGTAGTGGGAGATCTGCTGCGATCGCGCCAGCAAACCCTGGCTGTGGCCGAATCCTGCACTGGTGGCGGACTGGGGCAAATGTTGACGGAGGTCCCTGGCAGTTCAGACTATTTCTACGGTGGCGTGATTGCCTATGCCAATTCTGTCAAGCAGAATCTACTACGGGTTGAGGAAGCCAGCCTGGAGCAGGAAGGGGCCGTCAGCGATGCCGTAGCCCAGCAAATGGCCTTAGGGGTCCAGCAGCTAGCCCATACCGACTGGGCTCTCTCCATCACCGGCATTGCCGGCCCCGGCGGCAGTAGCCCCAACAAGCCCGTCGGGCTTGTCTATGTTGGCCTGGCGACGCCGGATAAAACTGCCTCAAGCCAGGTCTACCGATTCGGCAGCAGCCGTCCTCGAGACTGGATTCGCCAGCTGAGTGCCTGTAGCGCCCTTGACCAGCTGCGCCGGGCCCTGATTTAGTCAAGTATCGCGATTCCCCTTGATCATTTAGCCGGTTTAGTTATGATGGATACATCGACTAATAAATTGCCGGCTTTAAGGCCTGCTAATTGTACTTTACTTAAAGAGTGGCGTTCTCTTTTTCCCGAATGGGTATTTTAAGAGCGCAGCCCGATAAGGAGTTTTAGCTGATGGATTACATTGAGAAGGCTCTCGAAAAGCTGCGTGACTGGGTTGATCGAATCCTCGATGCCCTGCTCGGTCCCGAAGCGCAGCCCGAACAAGAGCCCATCCCGATCCCCGTTGAAGATCGTCGATAGTCTCAATGCCATCCCAGTTTCAACGGGTGTTTTTTGCTGAGTCTGCAGGTTATTCACGGGCCTAACTTAAATCTTTTAGGTCGTCGTGAGCCCAGTGTTTACGGCCACGCTACGTTGGACAGTATCAATCAAATGATTCAGGGCGAGGCTCGACAGTTGGATGTAGCTGTCGAGCTTTTTCAGTCTAACCATGAGGGGGCCTTAGTGGACTGCATTCAAGCAACCTGGCAGCAGCACCAGGGACTGCTGATTAATCCTGGGGCCTATACCCACACTAGCGTCGCCATCCGGGATGCGATCGCCGCCGTAGCTATTCCCACCGTCGAAGTCCACCTCAGCAATATCCACCAGCGGGAAGTCTTTCGCCACCATTCTTACGTTGCCCCGGTGGCCATTGGCCAAATTTGCGGATTTGGAGCCGACAGCTATCGGCTGGGATTACAAGCCCTGGTGAGCTATTTGCGATCGCGTGATTCTTAGAAGGTGAGAGATAGGGGAGATGGGGAGAGAAATTCTTGATGGATCACCTTACCTCTCGCGCCTCGCTCTTCACCCCCTCAACACCCTCATTTCTGCCATGCCCGCTCCTTCTATAAAATTCCTCCAATCCGCCACCTCTAATGCCTGGATAGAACAGGCGATCGCCAATCTGGACATCGTTCTGCTAGATCACTCCCACTGTGAGCGCAAAGCGGCCGGGGTCGCCTTAAATTTGATGTTTCGCTATCCCTCCAGAACGCGCCTGGTGCGTCAGCTCACTACCATCGCCCAGGAAGAACTGGCCCATTTCGACCAGGTTAACCAGTGGCTTGAACACAAAGGGATTCCCCTCGCTCCCCTGGCGGCAGCCCCCTACGGTGCGGGGCTGCGGGCTGAAATCCGCCCCCAAGAACCTGATCGCCTGCTGGATTCTTTGCTAGTGGCAGCCCTGATTGAGGCCCGCAGCCACGAGCGCCTGGGCCTGCTAGGAGATCACTGTCCGGATCGAGATCTGGCCAAATTTTATCGCAGTCTGATGGCCTCAGAAGCTCGTCACTACGGGGCTTACTGGGTGCTGGCGACCCACTATTACGATCGCCAGCTAGTCGATGATCGGCTAGCGAGCCTGGCTCAGGTAGAAAAACAGCTCCTTGCCAACCTCTATCCCCAACCCCGCATCCATAGCTAAGCCCCCAGGACCATGCCCCAGTCAGCGCCTCGATCCATTGAGAAAACCTATGGCAACTGTCAGATTCGTCCCTGGCAGCCGAGGGATCGAGATAGCGCGGCTGAACTCATTGGCACGGTACTCAAAGAATACGGCCTGGGCTGGGAGCCGGATGGAGCCGACCAGGACGTAGTGGAAGTGGAAACCCACTACTGGCAGCGAGGTGGTGAATTCTGGGTGGTAGAAGCGGCGGGAAACCTGGTCGGAACTGCTGGCTACCACCCGATTGATCGAGGACTGAAAGCGGGTGAAATTCGCAAAATGTATTTGTGCTCGGCGGGGCGGGGGCAGGCGGCGGCGGCATGGCGTCGTTCCTGCCGGTGTCGGG
>PYEQ01000710.1 GCA_003017785.1 filamentous cyanobacterium CCP5
TTGTTAAATCCTTGGTCCAACAGGAGACATGATATGAAACTTTGCTATCGCGGCGTGGAATACGACTACAATCCGCCGTCCCTCGAAGTGCGGGAAAGTGAGCTAACCGGGCAATATCGGGGTCGTCCCGTGACGTTTTCCTACGTCCGCCATCTGCCGGTAACTCAGCCAATTGGCAACTACACCTACCGTGGCGTTGACTATAGCACCAACTGCTACGGGCAAGTACAGCCGCCAGCGGCGGCTACCCAGCGTCAGCCGGTGTTTCAGGCCGGGCGCCCGGTGGCTGGTCGGGGGCGGCAGGCCCGACGTCACCTGCTGCGGGAGGCGGCCGATGCCCATCGCGTCAACATTCAGCGATCAATTCAGCATCGCATTGAAGTGGCGCGGGCTCAGGGCAATGACCAGCTTCTGCGGCAGCTGGAGGACGAGCTGCACCAGCTAGCCTAACTCACTCAATCTTTGCGCCGTTAACTCAGCTTTGTGCTGTAGCTGGAGCAGTAAGGGGCACTCCTTAGGGAGATGCCCTTTTTCTTGTGGATGGGTAAGTGGGTGGATGGGTAGGCGGGTGGGCGAGTGGATGGGTAGATGGGTTTCAGGTTTCAGGTGCTGGGTGCTGGGTTTCAGGTTTTAGATTTCAAGTTTCAGGCATCCGGTACCCGATACCTGATACTCAGCACCCGTCTTCAAAACACATCCGCAGGGTCAGCACCATGGAGTTTGCGCATGGCGATGGCGGCAGAGAGCATGCACATGATGACGGTGGCGGTAAACACCTGAAGGGCGACGGCGGAGCGCATGGCCAGGGGGATTTTGGTCAAGAAGCCGAGCAGTTGGTACATGCCGAGGGAGACGCCGAAGCCGGGGATGAAGCCCAGCAGGGCGAGGATGGTCGCTTCCTGGAAGACCACCAGCAGCAGTCGTCGGTCGGAGTAGCCTATGGCTTTGAGGGTGGCGTATTCCGGCAGGTGGTCGTTGACGTCGGAGTAGAGCACCTGGTTGACGATCACAATGCCGACGATAAAGCCCATAATGGCCCCAAAATTGAAGATCACCCCGGCGACATCCTGGGTCCAGAAGGCGATTTCGGATTGAATAAACTCTTCCGGGGTGAGCACCTTGACTTCTTCCGGCAGTTGTTCGGTGAGAGCCTGACGCACCGTTTCCGGGTCGGCCCCTGGCTCCAGGGTGAGGGCTCCCACATTGGCCCGATCCAGGCTGGGGATATTCATCAGGCGCAGGTAGTTGAGGTCGCTGGTGATCAGGTGGCCCTGGGTAAAAATGCTGCTGCCCAGGGTAAACAGCCCTTCCACCTTGATGCGATGGCCCGAGAGTTCAGTGGTGACGGGTTGGCCATGCTCCAGGGCTGCCGCTACGGGCCCGATGCGGGGCTGGGCTTTACTATCCAGCAACACCACGTTGGGCAGCTTAATCGCATCCAGTTGGGCGTCGATGCCCGGCAGATCCAGCACGGGATGCTCGGGGTCAAAGGCCAGGAGGATAACCTCTGTGCTCTCGCCGGTCCAGGGGTTAACCCACGACCCGCCGCCCAGGTAAAACGGATCTGCCGATGCCACCCCCGCCACCCCATCGGCCTGATAGAGATGTCTGCGGGAGAAGGTTTCCCCAAAAAAAAGGGCTTCGGTGCGTTGACTCACCAACACCAGGTCAGCCCGCAGGTTCTTGTGGACAAAGGTGGCCCCCTCAAACAGCATTTCCTGAAAGCCCAGCATGGTGAAAATCAAGATGTCGGCGAAGGCGACCCCGGTGAGGGCCACCATCAGGCGCACCTTTTGATGGCTGAGCTGGGTCCAGCCCAGGGGCGGCTCCTGGCGGAAGCGCTTGAATAGGGTTTTGAAAGCAAAGGGATTCATGGTGTGCCCGATGAAACATCAGACGTTAAATCAATCGTGATGCGCACTTGTAGGTTCGTGAGATTCGCCACCCGGTCGTTATCCTCCGGGTCGATGAGAATTTTCACCTCCACCACCCGAGCGTCTTTGTCGGCGGCGGGATCGGCATCCAGCACATCCTGCTTGTTGATCTGCATGCCCACATGGTCGACAGTGCCGTGGATTTCTCCGTCGAAGCCGCCGTGTTCGCTGATGATGGTGGCCCGTTGCCCCGGCTGGATGAGCCCCACATCGGTTTCGTAGACTTCTGCGATCGCAACCATCTGATTCGTGCGGCCCAGCTCCACAATGCCAGCGCTGGTGTTGACCTGCTCGCCGACTCGGGTGTTGATTTTCAGGATTTGCCCGGCAACGGGCACTCGCACGTAAAAGTCATCCAGCTCGGCTTCGATGCGCTGCACCTGGGCCATGGCGTGATCCAGCTCTGCCTGGGCTTCCTGTAAATCTACAGGACGCACTTCCCGCAGTTCGGCAAGTCGGGCCTGCTCCTGATGAATGCGTTCTTGCAGGGTGAGGACGGTGTTGTCGAGCTGGGCTCGGGCTTCCTGCACTTCGGCTCGGGCGGTTTCCAGGCTTTCCCGGTGGTCGTCCAGGGTGACAGATTCAATCGCCCCCGCCTGGTGCAGTTGCTGATACCGCTGGTAGGTTTGCTCGGCATTGCGCAACTCGGCTTCCGTTCGGGTCAGGGCGGCCTGGCGTT
>PYEQ01000711.1 GCA_003017785.1 filamentous cyanobacterium CCP5
ATTGTCAAGGGCAAGTCGATTCCTCGCCCCGGTACTCCTGAATCTTTCAAGGTACTGATGCGAGAGCTGCAGTCCCTCTGTTTAGACATTGCGGTGCACAAGGTTGAAACCCGCGAGGACGGCACCAGCCGCGACACTGAGGTCGACCTGATGGCCGACGTCAACAGCCGCCGCACCCCCTCTCGACCCACCTACGAGTCCATTGCTCGGGATGAAGAGTTAGAAGAAGTGGAAGACTAGCCCATCCCCACGCTGCTTCCCAGGATTGTGCTTAGACAGTCCTGGGGGCAGACATTCTCCACACCCTAGACCAAGCGCCCTTTCAAGGAAGACACCCAGCATGGCCAAGCTAGAACAACGGTTTGACTACGTCAAAATCGGCCTCGCCTCCCCGGAGCGGATTCGCCAGTGGGGAGAGCGCACCTTGCCCAATGGACAGATCGTGGGCGAAGTGACCAAGCCCGAAACGATCAACTACCGCACGCTCAAGCCGGAAATGGATGGGCTCTTTTGTGAGCGCATCTTTGGCCCCGCCAAGGACTGGGAGTGCCACTGCGGTAAGTACAAGCGGGTGCGCCACCGGGGCATCGTGTGCGAGCGCTGCGGCGTGGAGGTGACCGAGTCGCGGGTGCGTCGTCACCGGATGGGCTACATCAAGCTGGCGGCTCCGGTGGCCCACGTGTGGTACCTGAAGGGTATCCCCAGCTATATCGCGATTTTGCTCGATATGCCCCTGCGCGACGTGGAGCAAATCGTCTATTTCAATGCCTATGTGGTGCTTGACCCCGGCAATGCTGAAAACCTCAGCTACAAGCAGCTGCTGACCGAAGATCAGTGGATTGAGATCGAGGATCAGCTCTACGACGAAGAGACCGAGCTGTCTGGGGTTGAGGTTGGCATTGGGGCCGAGGCGCTCCAGCGGCTGCTGGAGGATCTGGAGCTAGAGACTACGGCGGAGAAGCTGCGGGAAGATATCGCCAACTCTAAAGGTCAGAAGCGGGCCAAGCTGATCAAGCGTCTGCGGGTGATCGACAACTTTATCGCCACCGGCTCAAAGACCGAGTGGATGGTGCTGGACGTGATTCCGGTGATTCCGCCCGCCCTAAGGCCGATGGTGCAGCTGGACGGCGGTCGTTTTGCCACCTCTGACCTCAATGACCTCTACCGTCGGGTGATCAACCGCAACAATCGTCTGGCTCGCCTACAGGAGATTCTGGCCCCGGAAATCATCGTCCGCAACGAAAAGCGGATGCTGCAGGAGGCCGTTGATGCTCTGATTGACAACGGCCGTCGGGGTCGCACTGTGGTTGGAGCCAACAATCGGCCGCTGAAATCTCTCTCTGACATCATTGAGGGTAAACAGGGCCGCTTCCGGCAAAACCTTCTGGGTAAGCGGGTGGACTACTCGGGTCGTTCTGTGATTGTGGTGGGTCCTAAGCTGCAAATTCATCAGTGTGGGCTGCCGCGGGAGATGGCGATCGAGCTGTTTCAGCCTTTTGTCATCCATCGGCTGATTCGTCAGGGTTTGGTCAACAACATCAAGGCGGCTAAAAAGCTGATTCAGCACAACGATCCCAGCGTGTGGGACGTGCTGGAAGAGGTGATTGAGAGCCACCCCGTGATGCTAAACCGGGCCCCAACCCTGCACCGCTTAGGCATTCAGGCCTTTGAGCCGATCTTGGTAGAGGGACGCGCGATTCAGCTGCATCCCCTAGTGTGTCCAGCCTTTAACGCCGACTTTGACGGTGACCAGATGGCGGTGCACGTGCCGCTATCGCTGGAGGCTCAATCAGAGGCGCGTCTGCTGATGCTGGCCTCAAATAACGTGCTGTCGCCCGCGACGGGGCAGCCGATCATTACGCCTTCCCAGGATATGGTGCTGGGCTGCTACTACCTGACGGCAGAAAACCCTGATGCTACCAAGGGTGAAGGCCACTACTTCGCCAGCATGGAGGACGCCATCATGGCGTTTGAGCAGGGGTTGGTTGCTCTCCATGCCAAAGTATGGCTGCGGTTTGATGGGGAAGTTGAGTCCGATACGCCTAAGTCAGTAGCTCCCGAGCGGATGGAGGCTGAGGACGGCACTATCACTGAAATCTACCCCGATCGCCGCGTGCGTTTAGATAGCGAGGGCAACTTGATTTCTCAGTACATCAAGACCACGCCGGGCCGGATCATCTACAACAAGGCGGTGCTCGACGCGATCGCAGGCTAGGGGCCACACCACCAGTACAGCACGAACATCACAGGCATATTACAAAGGGCAAAACCTATGGCTGAGCAAGGGGCACCTCAATCCTCTCTGATCTTTCGGAACCGTATCATTGACAAAAAACAGCTCAAGAAGCTGATTGCCTGGTCGTTTACCCAACACGGCACCGCGCGTACCTCCCAAATGGCCGACCGCATTAAGGAACTGGGGTTTAAGTACGCCACCCGAGCTGGGGTTTCCATTAGCGTGGAAGACCTCCAGGTGCCGCAGGAGAAGAAGGGCATGCTGGCCGCTGCCGAGGAAGACATTCGCGTTACCGAGGAGCGCTACACCCGCGGCGAAATTACCGAGGTGGAGCGACTCACCAAGGTTATCGACACCTGGAACGACACCAGTGAAG
>PYEQ01000712.1 GCA_003017785.1 filamentous cyanobacterium CCP5
AGAGGTGAGTGGATGAAGGGATGAGAGCGATCCCTGAGCGGAGTCGAAGGGGAGCGGGTCGTTCGCGCTAGCGTCTCCCGTAGGGAGAAAGGGGAGCGGGTCGTTCGCGCTAGCGTCTCCCATAGGGAGAAAGGGTAGCGGAACAGTTTTGGGGAAAAGCGACCAGAACAGTTGCAAAAAATCAAACTGTTACCAAGACAATTTACGCTAACTGCCTCTGTTCGGCTAGGGGCAAATCAACGAAACTTCAACTATGCCGAATCGATTCGTGCTGTTCCCCAGGCCTTTGCCGTTTTTAAGAGGACAGCTTCATGAAACCCAGCAGCCTATATGCTCAGCTTGAGCTCATTCCAGAGTCGCTAGAGCCTTCTCAGTCAGACTATGCCATCGGCCGGGTGTGGGCGATGGCGAAGGCGCAACTGCGTCCTATGGCCAGCAGACTGATGGCTTACCTGTGCGGCTCCAACAGCTTGAGGGTGACGGTCAAGCGCGTTAGTCGCAGATCGGCCCTCGGGGGCCATCGCCAGGGGCAACTAATGTTTGTGGTCTATGACCCAGTCAGCCAGCAGCGCCATACCTTTAGCTCTGAACAGGAGCTGCGGGTATGGGCAGACCAGCGCTACTACCAGTAGATGGCGGCCTCCGAGTTTGCGATGACTACATAGATCTGTGAACTTTGCTTGACTGCGGGGGCTAAATGCTGACTTGACAGGGCCGGTGAGTAGGCTAGATCTGACAACTTTAAACTCTTGGGTTTAGCCTTCTCGCACTGCCTAGGATGTCACCATGCTAGAGTCGCTTCGCAATGTAATCAGGCATTACTGGCCGAAACTAACCTGGAAACTGTATTACTGGTTCATGGATCCTCAAAAGGTCACCCTGGCTTTGCTGGTGGTTGCTGTAGTAGCCATGGTGTTAAGTAAGCCTAGGTTCCGGCGCAAGATGGTTGCGGCCTGTCTGGCCCTCATAGCCGGCTACTTGTTTCTGCTATCTCCGCTCTTTTCAGTGCCTGCTACGGCGTTGTTGTCGAGCTTTGTACCCACCGATACAGGTGAGCCTGCCGATGCCATCGTGGTGCTGGCGCGTACTGGTCGCATTCAGGGCGATCGCTACGGAACAGCTCTAGATATGGTGGCCGCTGGGCGATCGTCCAATCTTCTAATCATGGGGCGTGCCCAGGCCGCCGAGGTGGTTAAAGCCAGCGACGAGCGCAACCTGGCGCCCAACATGATCAGCGCTGTCTGTGTGAGAACCACCAAGCAAGAGGCCGAGTCAGCCGCTGCCGCTTTGGGGACCAGAGGGCTTAATAAGATTGTGTTGATTACCGATACGCCGCACATGCTGCGGGCCTGGCTCACCTTCAAAGGACTCGGGTTTACGGTGATGCCCCACGTTGAACCGTTACCTGCCGATGTGGGCATCCGGGAGCGATCGCTGCTGGCCATTCGCGAGTACCTGGGTCTGGTGAGCTATGGGGTGCTGGGCCGGTTTCAGGGGCAGTCGCCCAATACTCTGCCCGAGGTGGCCAAGGCTATGGCCGACGTTTTTCCTGCCAACCAGTGCTTTATGACCGCTGACCAAATTCGGCAGGTGTTTATGCTGAGTTAATCATTCCCTCAGGAGGGTGTAGCATAAAAAAATTTGCTGGCCTGATGCAAGTTGATGTGACCACCTGGTATCTCGAAATGCTCGATCCAGCCCAGCTGCGGCCCAGGCTGATCGAGCGTGCCGACCTGGAGATTCGCCAGGCCACCGTACCCTGCCCAGAGTTGAGCCGCTTTCTCTACGCCAGCGTGGGTGGCCAGTGGTACTGGTGCGATCGCCTGCCCTGGAGCCGCAATCGCTGGCTCACCTATCTCGATCGCCCCCAAGTCGAAACCTGGATTGCCTACGTGGCGGGTACCCCAGCGGGCTACATCGAGCTAGAAGAGCAACCCGGCGGCAATGTAGAGATCACCTGCTTCGGTCTGCTGCCTCAGTTTGTCGGCCAGGGCCTGGGCGGCCACCTGCTGACCGTGGGCGTACAGCGGGCCTGGCAGCTAGCGACCCACCGCGTTTGGGTCCACACCTGTAGCCTCGATGGCCCCTTTGCCTACAAAAACTACGAGTCGCGCGGCTTCACCCTCTACGACACCAAAACCGCGATCGCAGAATTACCCGAGCAGCCCCCTGGCCCCTGGCCCGGCTACCGCACCTAGCACCCACTGCAAAAGAACGATCCGCATTGACACCTTCCTCACCCCCCATCCCCTTATCTGTCATCCGTGAACCACCCTGACTACTACCGCACCATGGCCCGCTACAACCAGTGGATGAACGAGAAAATCTACGTCTGCTGCGCTGAACTATCTGACAGCGATCGCAAGGCCGACCGGGGCGCATTCTTTAAATCCATTCACGCCACGCTAAATCACTTGCTTTATGGCGATCGCACCTGGGTGGGCCGCCTCAGCGGTCAGCCCTACCACCGCCCCCACCTGGGCCAGGACCTCTACGCCGATTTTGCCGAGCTTCGTCAGGCCCGTACAGACATGGATGCCACCCTGATCAACTGGGTCGCCACCTTTACCCCTGATTGGCTGGCCCAGCCCTTTGAGTACACCAGCAA
>PYEQ01000713.1 GCA_003017785.1 filamentous cyanobacterium CCP5
CAGTGCTACCCCCCAAACTGTCTTGCTGTCGCCCGGCTCCTACCGCTGGATAGCCCGCTGGATCATGGCCGACGGCAGTGAAAGGGAAAACCAAGCGCAAGCCGCTGATGCCGACGTCATTGTCATTCCCCGTCCTCCCGCATCGCCATAGGCTATGGCAACACTGCCAAGCCTGTACGGCTTAGATCTTGGTTTCCTAAAAACAGCACGTACCTAGATAGATGGCCGGTTGGCCTTCGATTTTGCACTCCCCCTTTTGCCTGCTAGGTATTCGCCATGCTGATACCCCTTCATCCCGCACTGAGCGGCAGCCCATTCTGTGACAATTAAGGCCGCCGACCGGGGCATTTTCTCGATCTAAGCAACAGCAATCACAGAAGAACGAGCGCCTTTCAACTCAAATCAAATAGCCGTTTTGTCAACAATTAGCTTTCATAAGGAGTGAAAGTAATGGCTAAGTACGAGGAGGAATTCGACTTCAAAGGAATTCATTGTTTCCGATATATGGATACGCCAAACCAGGTTTATTATCTGCCCGACTGTCCCACGCCAAGCAGAGATGCCCAGGGCAAGCCAGCGATTTCCCTGTTGCAATGGGGTGCCAAGGGCATCCTTCAATTAACCAGCCAGTGGACGGTTGAGAATTTTCTCCTGGAAGAGCTGCAAGCCTACCTGATTCAACAGTGCAGCGATGCCCCCGAGGCAATTCAGCTGATGATCGCCCCTCTAACCATTCGTGAAGTCGCTCTGGTTCTCAACCCGGATGGGGACAATCCTCAGGTGTTAGGCACCAGCCAATCGTCGGGCTACCCTCCCTATGTGGCGGCTTTCAGCATCAATCTAACGGCTGGACAAATTAAGCCAGTGATCGAGGCATTATCTGGCGAACTCAATCGACTGGCTGTGAATTACCGAATTGCTCTGCAAAAACGGATTGTTTCTCAAGGATCCATCAACTTTAATCAGCCTGCTTCCCAGGGTGAAACCAAAGGCCTATACCAGCTGACGAAAACCGTTGAGGTTGAGCTGGAGCGCCGGGCCGATATTGGCCGGTGGACAGGGAATTACGAATCATAAGGGAACTTCTGATGACGAACCGTCGCGATTCAATCGCCGACTATTTTGATTGGATCAAGCAAAACCCAGACCTACGTGGGGGGCATGGATGAATGGCGAGACAGGGTTGATGCATGAGATTTCTACAAAAAGTTACAGAATAACAGCATTCTTCAACAAGCCTGCTTAAAATTCATATTCAAAGGTTCAACGGCGAGCGGATATGGGTGGAATAGCTTTGTATTTGACTTATACCGGCCCGTGGAACATGCCCAAGATAAAGGCTAGACCGGTGAAAGTTTAACGGAATCAGGGCAGGACTATTTCGGTTTTGATCCCTTTGAACAGTAACTAATCGCTCGGATTTCGAGGTGATAGTCCTGTTAGTTCAATCGTTGCGAATGACCCATGAGCTACAGTTTTGACATTGTCGGTATCAGCCCAGTCATCCAGTTTTTCAACCAGCAGCAGCGGCAGGAAACCAGTTCCCAGCGCAGCACGGCCTACGTCAGCAGCTATGTCTGCACCCTCGACAGCTTTATTGAAGCCACCGAAAGCCTACCCCAAGGACCCGACTGGGACTGGAATCAGGTGGTCGATGCCATGGTGGCGTTTTGGCTTAACCAGGAACACAGTGTGCGTCGCTGGAAATCAGAACTCGAAAGCCTAGAGGGAGAAAACCTGATCGTTGGTCGGGTAGCCAATTTCGAGTCGATGCGGGGAGAACTGGAGAGCCTGTTTGAGCAATAGGCTGGGGGAAGCGCCTGCCTGGTTGCCATGGCCAATACTCTCCCCTCAAACGGTCATTTGCCTTAGAAATCCATCGATGGCCATGCCGACTTTTTCTGCCCAGTCCTCTTGGGCGTAGTGGCCAACCTGATCTAACCGTTCCAGCTGGCCGTTGGCTAATAAATCCACGCTGTCCTGGGCGATTTCTACCGGCAGCCAGGGATCGCTCAGGCCCCAAACTACCAGGGTAGGGTGGTCCCAGCTGGCCAAGCCCTGGTGAATTTCGGTGGCTACCTCTGTCAGGTTCATGCGCTTGACGGTCATCATCAGCGATCGCCCTGAGGACGACGTAGTTAGAAAGGGCCGTCGATAAACGTCTAGATCGGCGTCATCCACCTGATAGGGACCGCCCCCTTCTAGGGTGCGATCCACCAGCAGCGGATCCTGGGTGAGCATGTCACCGGCCAGGGGAATGGCGAACTGACGGAGCTTCCAGGGGAGTTTGGCGGTCGGACTGATGGGAGCATTGACCATGACCAGCCGATCCACCCGCTGGGGATGGCGCAGAGCATATTGAATCCCGGCGGTGCCCATAAATCCCTGGGCCACCAGGTGAAATTTCTCCAGCCCCAGGGCATCGACAAACTGGCTGAGTGCCTCCACAAACGCATCGGGGGTGTAGGCAAAGTCCCGCTTATCCGGCTTGTCAGAAAATCCATGGCCAATCCAGTCCGGGGCGATCGCCCGAAATCCCTGATCGGCTAGGGTCGGCATGATGCCGCGCCAGCTATAGCTCTGGGCGACAATGCCATGCA
>PYEQ01000714.1 GCA_003017785.1 filamentous cyanobacterium CCP5
GACTCAGGTAGAAGGGTTTCAGGAGCAGTGCGCCCGCAACTCTGAGAAAGGTCATCGAGTGCTGATCACGGGGCGCACTCTGGCGCTACAAACCATTGAAAGCCGAATGCCCAGTAACCTAGCGAGAATTGAAATCTTGCCGATGGACGATGAGCTACAGCTTCAGTGGTTTGATCGCTGGGGCGACCTCATCGGTCAGGATAAATCTCACCTGATGGATATTTTGCAGAGCGATCGCCTTCCGGAACGAGTGCGGGAACTGGCGCGGGAACCGCTTTTGCTATATCTGTTGGCGGCTATGCACCGAGACGGAGAGTTGCGGCTAGAGATGTTTGAGGGGGCAGAAGGGGCCGGAGCCAAGGTGCTGATCTATGAACGCACCTTGGACTGGGTCCTGACTAAGCAGCGAGCGGAAAGCTATCGCCGTCAGGGAGATACCGTCACTGCCCGCGATCTGAACACAGATATTACCGAGCTGAAACCAGAACAACTGCGGCGGGTGCTGCAAGAGGCGGGGCTATGTGTCGTGCAGTCGGGAATGGAGTTTGCCAGTATACGGACGATTGAAGATCGGCTCGCTCAAGACAGTGCGGCTAAAGCGTTTCTCGAAGAAGCACAAAAACGGCTAGCAACCGACGACACCCCCTTACGTAATGCCCTAGCCGCTTTCTATCTGCAATCGGGACGGCAGGGAGAAGGATCAATTGAGTTTGTCCACAAAAGCTTTGGCGAATTTCTGTGTGCTGAGCGGATTGCTAATAGCCTGATTGACATCTGCCAGCCGGGACGCAACCGAGAATACGACATTGAAGATGATGCCTTTTTTTGGACTCTGTACGACCTGCTGGGTTGTCATGTGTTGACACTAGAAATTGTCGGGTACTTAACAGCACTGTTAATCAAGCATCCAGAATTCGAACCAGAGAGATTACACCGACGCCTTTACAACTTCTACTGGTGTTGGAGCGAAGGCGAGTTTGTCGATGCGCCGCCGGAAAATCTGCCTCAGCGAAAGATGCGACTGTTGCGGGAACGTACCCCGGATCGAGAAGAAATGCTGGGTCAGCGACAAGTAGAAATAAATACCGGCCTCAGTGTAATGATTTTGCTGTGGGAGTTACATCGGTACGGAAAAGCTCATCCACAAGATGATCCAAAACATAGCAAAGAAATTCTGAGTTATGAAATTTTTCTAGAGTTTCATCCCTGTTGTCAGTTACAAGATAATGAAATAACTGAAAAATCCCGGCTCCTGCAAATAATAGGTAGTAGTTGCTGTTTGAAGCTCTATACTTTCGCTGAACTTATAGGGCCGTTTTTTGACAACGCTAATTTTAATCGCGTTGATCTTAGGAGGGCTGATCTTAAAGGTGCTAATTTTAGGCAATCTGTCCTTGGAGAAATTAATCTCAGTAGCGCTGACCTTAGCAATGCTAACTTTAGTGGTGCTAACCTCAGTAACGCTAACCTTATTAACGTTAATTTTAGTGATGCCAACCTTAGTAACGCCAACCTTAGCAACGCTAATCTTCTTAAAGCGAATCTCAGCAGTGTCGACCTAAGTAATGCTAATTTATTCGGCGCTGACCTTCGCGATGCCACTCTTATTAATGCTGAGCTCTACAAAGCTAATCTTAATAGCGTTAATCTTTTTAGAGCAGACCTTCGTATGGCTGTCTTGATTGGAGCTAATCTTCGCAGCGCTGATCTCTTTAGAGCTGATCTACAATCTACCAACTTCAGCAGTGCAGATCTTAATGGCACCAATTTTCGTGGAGCAATCCTATCAGGAGAATCTGGTTCAATTCGGTGGAACTATTGCACTGATTGGGATGGGTCAAAGGGATTGGATATGGCTATAGGCGTACCTGAAGACTTGAAGCGGCAGTTAGGGCTTAAAGATTAGCGGTTTACGGCTGGCAGTTTTGAGTTTTTATTAATGGCGCGTGAACACAGACCATCACTAGCAACGAGTATATGAATAAAGGAGCCTCACTAATGACTAATCTACCTATTGAATATCTAACCGATCGCAGCGGCAATCCTAAGGCCGTGGTCATTCCCATTGAACTGTGGCGCAGGCTTCTACCCCAGGAGACTGATTCCGTTGAAGATCTTGCTGAGAACCTAGAAGACTATTGCCTCGGCAAAGCAATGGATGAAGCCAAAGCCACTCCCTTATTGAACAGGGAAGAAGCATTAAAATTCCTCGAAGAAGAAGAGGAGAATGAAGATTGAAGGTCGAATACCGGAAACTCTTCTTAAAAGACTTAAAGAAGCTTAGGAAGCAGACTGTTTATGGACAAATTTGTGACTTGGCTTTCACGACGTTCCTATCTGTTTCCTCATTGCAAGATATAACCAATGTCAAAGCTTTAAGTGGAACTGGTAATCGCTACCGCATTCGCGTCGGCGATTATCGAATTGGCATTGAGTTGAATGGGGACACAGTAGAATTCATGAGGGTTCTACATCGACGAGAGTTTTATCGATACTTTCCTTAGATCCGTCAGCCTTATCAGTGCCAAGAATCATGATCAAATCTGAGCGAATTCAAGAATTGTGCCAACTGATTGTCAAACAGTTTAGCCCAGAGC
>PYEQ01000715.1 GCA_003017785.1 filamentous cyanobacterium CCP5
GAGTACACACCGAAGGCATCGATGCTACCCTCGCCGGGAAAAATGGCCAAGGGCGCTATCTCAACTATGCCGGAGTGCCTGTCTTGGGAGTTCATCGCTGGGTGGGCGTGCGAGAGCTAGCCCTGTTGGCCGAAATATCCCAAGAGGAGGCGTTCATTCCGGCCCGGCAGCTAGCCTGGACTATTTTTGGTGTCGGCGCTACCTCCGCTGGTGTTCTGGCAGGAGGGGTCTATTTACTGGCGCGTCAAATCGCCCGCCCAATTCTTGCGATTACTAACGCCGCTACCCAGGTAGCGGCTGGGGATTTAACCCCGACGGCCCCCGTGCTAACTCAAGATGAGGTGGGCGTGCTGGCTGAGGCATTTAACCAGATGACCAGTCAGCTTCGCCGATCGCGCCAAGAGCTAGAGTCCTATAGCCGTACTTTAGAAGAGAAGGTAGAAGAGCGCACTCACGAACTGTCAGAGGCTCTAGAGCTGTTGAAGGCTACCCAGTCTGACCTAATGTTCGAAAATGCGCTGCTGCGGAGTGAAGAAAGCCAATCCCAATTTGACTATCAGGTAGGAGGCAGCCTGCCGATGGATGCCCCTACCTATGTGGTGCGTCAGGCCGATCGCCTGCTTTACGCCGCTCTTAAAAAGGGAGAGTTCTGCTACGTGCTGAATGCCCGGCAGATGGGCAAATCTAGCCTGCGAGTGCAAATTATGCGTAGGCTCCAGACAGAAGGTATGATCTGTGCTGCGATAGATTTATCAGAGATCGGCAGTCGCCAGCTGACCGCTGACCGCTGGTATGCAGGACTGGTCTACAATCTCGCCAGCGGATTTGATCTATTAGATCGCTTTGATGTGCGCAGCTGGTGGCGAGAACGAGACTATCTATCGCCAGTGCAGCGGCTGGGAGAATTTTTTCACACCGTGCTGCTGACAGAAATCCAACAGCCAATAGTGGTGTTTATCGATGAAATTGATAGCGTCATCAATCTAGAGTTTGCTACCGATGATTTTTTCGTGCTGCTGCGAGCCTGTTACAACAAGCGCGCCGATCATCTCGACTATCGACGGCTCACTTTTGCGTTGTTCGGTGTAGCCACTCCATCACAGCTTATTCACGATAAAAGCCGAACTCCCTTCAACATTGGTCAGGCGATCGCTCTTCAAGGCTTTCAGTTCCATGAAGCTCAGCCGCTGGTGCGGGGGATCGAAGAACAGGTCTCCAATCCTTCAGCGGTACTGCGGGCGGTGTTAGCCTGGACCCACGGCCAGCCCTTCTTAACTCAGAAAATCTGTAAGCTTCTACGGGATGTGGATCTCTCCCAGGCCAGCACCACCAACCAGGCAGAGGAGATGGTGGACTGGTTAGTTCGCTCCCACATCTTGGACAACTGGGAGTTCCAGGATGAACCCGAGCATTTGCGAACCATTCGCGATCGCATCCTCAAGGGCAGTTACGCACCCAATCAACTCCTTGCCCTTTATGAAAAAATCTGGCAAGGGGAAGCTATAGAAGTGGGCACGAGCCCAGAACATCAAGAACTGCTCTTGTCCGGACTTGTGGTCAAAGTGGAAAATACTCTGAGGGTGAATAACCCCATCTACAGCCAGATTTTTGATGTGTCCTGGATAGAAGAAACCCTGAGACATATTTAGATTTAGACAAACTTTGTAAAGGTTTTATAGAACTCAACTCTTAGTGGTAGAGAGAAGTCCTGAAAGCACTGCTGTTATGGAGTTCTCGACCTGAGATAAGCCGTGTTGGCAGAGGCGTTTCATGAGAAGCTAAAGTTTCCCAACTCACAGCTACTCGAATAGAAACACCTCTGCTTCATTACGGCCATGAAGGTGCAGCACTCCTCAGGGTTGAGAAGATCCTGGGATGAATCAGCTCGCTTTTGAGGGTGCCAAAGAAGCTTTCAGCAACAGCATTATCCCAACAGGTTCCCCGGCGACTCATGCCCCCAGCTATCGTAGCCTGCTGCAGAGCCCTCTGGTAGTCACCAATGGCATACTGAGAGCCTCGGTCAAAATGAGTAACCGGTGTCGTTGCCCCAAGGCGACTTCTAGGGCCGTTAACATCCGCTCAATACGCATGTGCTCTGCCATCGACTAACCCAGCCCCGTCTCGAAAACAAGTCGAGGTGACAGCCAGATATAGCCATCCTTCAGGAAGCCGGATATGGGGGATGTCGGCTACCCACCCCCGGTCTGGTTCTGTCGTCGTAAAGTCCCTATCCAAGCAATTCTCAGCAATCGGCCAAGCCTGCTCAGAATCGGTTGTCACTTTGAATAATAGTGTTGCAGCCCCACCGCTTCCGCGACGATGATTGCCACCGGTGTTCCGGACGGCTGGCCCAGCGAACGATCACCACAGCACTGACAGAGCCAGGCCCTGTCAGTTTTTGTTGCTTCCATGCAAAAAGCGCCCTCCTGAGGGAGAGCGCTTTCACTTAGCTGGTCATGGACTAATCAGAAGATGACTAGCCGATGATTTCAGGTGCCTCAGCAGACGCCAGGTCCAGCGGGAAGTTGTGCGCATTACGCTCATGCATCACTTCCATACCCAGGTTGGCGCGGTTGATCACGTCCGCCCAGGTGCC
>PYEQ01000716.1 GCA_003017785.1 filamentous cyanobacterium CCP5
GCTGGTGACCTGCCTATCGTCGGCGACAACTTTGAGCGTTTCCTCCGGTTCCCGACGCCGCTCAATGCCCTCACCGAGGCCCTGCGAGCGATGGGTGAAGTGTTTGGGGTGCTGGTATCTGCGATCGCAGACGGCGCTAGCACCGCCGTTGAGGCCGTAGGCCGGGTGTTTCCAGTCGTGCAGCCGTTGGTCGACCGGGTGCTGCAATTGCTTGATCTGATTGGGCGTGAGCCAGCTGAGGCGACGGCATTTGAAGGCATCGGCATCGGTGCTACCGGCGCTGGCGAGGCAATCAAAACCCTTGAGACGACGATGGGCAGCGTGGGCGAAGCCACCCAGAAACTGGCCACTGATACCGAGGATGCAGGCGATCGCACCGCACGCGCCGCCGAAACCATCGAAGAGGCATTAAAGCGCCTGGGCGACACCAACAAAGCCAGTCTCGACGACCTCTCTACCGATGCTGCCAATGCCCGAGCGGCCCTGCTTGAGGCTGGCGGCGACCCGGCGAAACTGGCCGAGCTGGAGGCCAAGACCCTTCGCGATCGCATCCAGAACAACCGCGATTTTCTGAAAGACCTGGAGGCCCTGCAATCGAGGCGCGGCCTATCGGCCGAGGATGCCGCTGCTGTGGCCGACCAGATTCGTCAGGTGGATGCGCAACTCGCCAGCGATCGCGTGAGCTTGGCCCAGCAAACCCTGGAGGAGCAAAAGCGGGCGGAGCAGGAGCGGGTCAAAGCCGCTGAAGAGGCCGCCAAAAAAACCACTGACGCCCTCAAGAAACAGCGTGACGAAGAGAAGCGCATTGCAGAGCAGCGCCAGGCCGACGCTGAGAAGGCGGCACAGCGTGAGTTTGACGACGCGAGGGATGATCGCACCGAGGCGCGTGACGATCGCCGTCGCGCAGAAGACCGCGCCTTCCAAGACGCGCTACAGGCCGATGACGATGCCCACCAGAAACGGCAGCGAGAGGAGGACAAAGCCGCTCAGGAGGAGCGGCAGGCGAAGGAGGAGGCGTTCCAAAAAGCCCAAGAGGCGAAGGCCGAGGCATTCCAGAACCGGCAGCAGCAGCAACGTGACCAGGCCAACCGCGAGTTCGACGCTCTGGGCAGTGAAGTAGATCGCCGCTTCCAGCTAGAGACCGCTGACCCCGCTGATCGCGCTGCCCTGAAAGAGCAGTTTGAGGAGGAGCGCAAAAACCTAGAGCTACGCCGCCAGATTGAGAAAGAGGTATTGGCCCAGCGCGGGCAAGTGCTAGCCCGGGAAGACCTCAGCCTCAGCCCTTTGGAGCAAGCGCGGGCCGACTTTGAGGCGCGGTTACAGGAGGAGGCCAAAGCGTTCCAGCTGGCGCAGCAAGAGGAAGCGGCGGCATTCCAGCAGGGGCTTGATGATGCCGAGGACGCCCGGCAGTTGGCGCGGGAGCAGCTGGAGGACGATCGCGCTGAGGCGCGGCGCAGAACTGAGGACGATTACGACAGGATGAAGCGCCAGCAAGATAAAGAGTTTGAAGCTGAAGAGCGCCGCATTCAGGATGCGTTTGAGCTTCAGCAACAGCGCCAGAAGGAGGCCTTTAACGCCCAGCAACGTGCCCTGGATGAGGCGTCGGCCCAGCGGATTGCGGCGATTCTGGCGGCGGCGAAACCGGCGGGCACTCAGAGCCTGCGGGTAGGTGGCGTTGCCGAGGGCGGCCTGGTGCAGGTTCACAAAGACGAGTTTCTGCTGCCTCCTAAGGGTACTCGCGTCGTCAGCCAGCGAGAGTCACGGGCGTTGGTGCGAGAGTCGCTGACGGCGGGGCAGGCGCGATCGCTGATGGCTGGGGTATCGGTCAAACCCCCGGCGCTGGTTAGCCCTGCAGTGGCCTCAACCAGCAAACTCGAAAGCCAGATGGCTGAGCTGCTGAAAGAGGTAAAGAGGGGTCGCGCCGTTCAGGCGGGGGGCAATACCTACAACTTAAGCACGCCTGAGCCGGTGCAGGATGCGATCGCGCTTCAAATGGAGCAGATCAGGGCGCTGGTGAGGAGTCGGGGGCTGTAGCCTGCAAAAAGCCCCCGGCGCGACGGCCAGGGGCGAAGTGAGATTCTGTGGTTTCAGCTTACAGCCTGTCTTTGGCGTGGTGCCACAGCCTGAACGCGCAGCCCTGGATGCCCTCATTGGTTGCTCCCTGGGGCTCTAGCACCCGCTTAGCCTCGGCATAGCAAAAGCCGTATAGGTCGGCCATGGTGGCCACATCGGCTGCGATCGCCCGTTTGGCTGCGGCCATAGCATCGGCGGGTGGCTGCCCTGCCACGGGTGCAGATGGAGCAGTAGCGGGCGCGTCGGACAGCAGCTCGATATCCCAGCTATCGCGGCCCTTCTTGTTGGTCGTGGGCACGAGGTGAACCCGCTGGCCTCTGCGAAACTGCTTCGCCTGCTCTGGCTCCATAGAGCGCCATACTTTGCCTTCAGGCAGCTGCGCGGCCTCGAACAAAACAGACTGATACTCTCCGAACTCGTTTGTCTTAACTCTGGTGAACCCGGTAACGGTGGCCAGGATGCGATCGCTCGCAGTGCGAATAATGGCCATACTCTCTACTCCGGTAAGTGGCTGGTGCTGGGG
>PYEQ01000717.1 GCA_003017785.1 filamentous cyanobacterium CCP5
AGATGTGTATAAGAGACAGGCACCCATGGCCGCGATCGTTAACGAAAGGGCATTGTAAACTAGGTCAAACTGCCCCATGGAAAGGGTAGATGGTAAAGAGGCAATATAGTCCATAGAAGTCCTGTAAGAACATCAAAAAAACGATTGAAGTCCGTAGTAACCGCGAAGTTAACGGAAGTAAAAAGCCTTTAGCAGCAATTAGAGCGCTGTCCTGAGCATCTAGCTTCATGTGGCAATTCTTGCCTGGGGCTCTGTCAACAGGCTCGCGGGCGATCGCTCCGTCAAATCGAGAGCAATTTTTAGATCTGCTGCTTTCAGCAAATTTGGATGCTGGATTCAGACAAAATCATCAAGCTCTATCCTTTCGACGGCAAGCCTTTAGCTCAAATCCTCGGCGGGTATTTACGGTAAATTTCAGTTAGCTTTAACCTAGCCCCTTTACACTACAAAATGTAACGATTCAAAAGGGCGAAATCATCTGCTCAGCAGATATTCCTTTGGACAGAGAATAAGTCAAGAAATCCCCAAGGTCAGATCCCAGCGCAGCAGCTTACCCGTGGCACCCGGAGCATGATCGACTATTCCTAAGCGCCATGCTCCCCGGGCTGGCTGATTGAGCAGCCCTAGCAAAGCTGGCGTGGTCATCAACGTGTAGGTCTGCCGCAGCTGGGTTTGTCCGCCCAGGGTGCGCCCCTGGAGGAGGACTCCGCTACCATCCGGAGATTCTAAGGTGATGGCTAAATCCCCCAGAAAATCATGGTCAATTTCTACCCGCGCCTGGATATCCTGCAGCTGTCCGGATTCAAGTACCTGTATTGCTGAGCCGACACCGCCCAGATCGTCGTCGGGAATCTCCACGGCCTCCAGGCTGCTGAACTCTAGAGTCTGACTGGCTACGCGGGTCTGGGCTGCCTGCCGCTGAGCTTCTGCAACCGCTCGGTGGGCGTTGACCTTGCCGTAGCCAAACCACTGGGAATGGCCGCTGGTGTCGTAGGTGCCGTGGCGCAGCCCCAGCTGAGGGTCCTGGCTGACATCGACAATTTTGTCGGCGGTGGACTGTAGAATCTGGCGGACCTGCTGGGCCGTCAGCTGGGGATTGACCGACAGCATTAGTCCAACCACGCCCGCCACCACAGGGCAGGCGCTAGAAGTTCCCCCAAAGCTGTTCGTATAGCTATCTGGGGAATAGCCTGAGGCCTGGGTGCGATCGCTGGTGACCATGCCCCGCCCCGGTAACGCCGAGGTCAGGGTCGGGCCAGTGGACACGCTGCCCACCGGTGGCAGGGCCATATTAGGAGCGCCGTTGTTGCTGGGGGCCGCGACTGAGATGTGGGTGCCCCAGTTGCTGTAGGCAGCCTTGCGATTGAGGCTGGTGCTAGCCGACACGGCGATCACGTCAGGGGGAACGGCGAACCCGCTCAGCCATTCCGTCTTGCCGGAGATGGCCTGCTGGGGCCAGCCCTTCTCATTGACAGTGCCTTTGAGGGGGCGGTTAGCATTACCGGCTGAAAAAATTACCACGCAGCCCTTGCCGTTGCGGCCCTGGGTCGCCGCCCTGGTAATGGCGCTGCGCTGGCGCAAGGTCAGGGGGAAGTACACCGCCGCTGGCGACCAGCTACAGGAAATCACCGCCGCACCGGCAGCTATGGCCGAGTCAAACAGCTGCTCAATGGAGCGATCGTCTAAAAAGCCCGTGGTGCGAATGGGCATAAACCCACAGCCAGGGGCCACACCAACAATGCCGCTGCCATTTTCTTCGCCAATGGCAAGACCGGCTACAGCGGTGCCGTGGTTTTCGTTTTCAGCCACGGGCAAGGGCAAGGCGTCCTTGTCCTTGAGGTCAGTAGGGGCAACCAGTTTGCCACTGCCCTGGAGATCGGGATGATCAAGATCGAAGCCATCATCGCTAATGGCAATCACCACTGAACGGCTACCGCGGGTAATGTCCCAGGCCGCCTCTGCGTGAATGTGAGAATTCGCCTCCAGCAGGTATCCCCCGGCGTGGGCAAGGTGCCACTGTTCCGCATATCGCTTATCCCGGGGACGATACAGCCCCTCACTCCGGACCACCATATTGGGCTCGGCGGTGAGCACCTCGGGATGTCGCATCAGGCGATTGGCAATTTTGATGGGATTTTCTGTCGCCTCCCGTCCGGTTTCATAGACGTAGGCTAGGGGAATGCCCTCCAAAGGCTGGGGATGATCGAGATGAACCCCGTTAGCGATCGCCTCCATCGTCCCCTCGGAAGTCCCTGGGGCAAACTGTACAGTCACCTGATCGCTCAGATACAGCCAGGTATGGGGGCTATCAGCCAGGTAGTACACGTGGCTAGCAAAACGCACGGCGGCGTCGGATCGGGCTAATGCCAAAGCGGCTTCCAGGCGATCCGCCGGCAACGTCCACTCCAGCAGTTCCCCCCGCCCCACTGCCCGCATAGCCGTAGGCTGGATCCGCTCTCGCAGGGACTCCAGGGCCGAAGGATCTGACAGTCGGGTGGTGAGGCGATCGCTGAGCTTTTTGACCCGGAGTTCTTCTCCCCCC
>PYEQ01000059.1 GCA_003017785.1 filamentous cyanobacterium CCP5
CCTTCATCTCAGCGTACCACCGCTCCGTGGCGGCGGGGTCGTAGCCATAGATGGTGGCGGTGCGCTTACGAGCCTTGAGCACCAGGGAGGCGACCCGCTCTTTGCGGGCTTTTTCGTAGCGCTGGAGGGCATCGGCGACGCTGATGTTGGTGGTGATCAGATAGCGGCTGAGAACTTCCGCATCTTCCATGGCCTGACAGCCCCCCTGGCCTAAGGTGGGGGTAGTAGCGTGACCGGAATCTCCCAATAGTACAATTCGACCCTTGGCCAGGTGTTCCAGGGGGTCGATGTCGGCAATTTCTAAGCGGTTGGTTTCATGGGGGTCGATCGCCTCAATCAAATTTTGCACCGCCGCCGGCCAGCCCGCGAAGTGTTTCGAGAGTTCGTCGCGGATGTAGGCGGGGTCGGTGGAAGTGCCTTCGGCCATTGGCACTCCAAAGAAGAAATAGAAGCGCTGGTCGCTGACGGGCATCATCGAGGCTCGCTTGGCCTCGCCCACGTAGAGCACCCACATGTCAGGGGCGCAGAGGTCGGGGGTGGCGGGGACGAGCCCGTTCCAGTTGACATACTTGGCATAGCGACGATCAACCGGGTGGCCCAGGACGTGCGATCGCACTACCGAACGAATCCCGTCGGCTCCCACAATCAGATCACCGCTGGTGCGATGGCCGTTTTCAAAAATCGCGGTGGCCTGGTGCTCGTCCTGCTCCACAGCGACGCACTTCATCCCCAGCTGCACCTCGGATTCGCCAAAGGCATCCAGCAGCACCTGCTGTAGGTCGGTGCGGGAAACGGGGTAGGGGCGTTGACCGACTCGCTCAAACAGAGGCCGCAGGTCGATATGGGTGATCAGCTCATCCGCAGGGGTGCGGTATTCCATGCTGTTCATTTCGCCGCCGATCGCCGCCAGTTCTTTGCCTAATCCGAGGCGGTTCATCACCTTCACCCCGTTCGACCAGAGGGAAATCCCAGCTCCAGCGGGGCGGAGCTGGCTCACCTTGTCGTAGATTTCAACCTCGTAGCCCATCTGCTTGAGGGCTATGCCGGTGGTCAGACCGCCGATACCGGCTCCGATGATGATGGCTTTGAGGTCGTACACAGATAGTTCCTTGAGGGTTATGGGGCCTGAGACTCTCCAACCTCAATGCGCGCTCCACCGCTGGCTAAACGGCAGCACCGATTCCAGAGGAAACTGCAGATTTCTGAGGCAAACTGGACCTCTGAAATTGGCGAGGTTGAATTTACGTTCAATCAATAAAAAATAAAACGCGATCGCGCTGTCATCTCAAGTACAGTTCACAAAATGTTTTCTACTCTGTGGCAACGAGAATCAGCAAAGACCCAAATCATCATCCCTGCCGATTCTCGCAGACCTCAGCCTCCTCGAAGTAATTCAGGCTGAAGCCTCTGCAAATCATTCATATCGAACTCAAAAATCTAACCCTACAGAAAGCATGCGATCTAAAAACGATTGGCGATCGTCGGGGAGAATCAATCGATCGCAGGCATCGTATTCGGAGCCGTCCTAAATGAGGATGCGGCTATTCCGAGATTACTGATGAACTGACTAGCAACCCCTCCCCCGCTGACGATTGGCGTAATCGTGTAGGAATTGCTGGTACTAATAGTCCCCCCGGTCGGCACTGGCGCGAGGCTAGGGCAATTTGTAGTGCCGGCTGGCTGCAAACATACGATAGGATTGCTTCCCTGCGAGTAAGTCATCCCTAACACAAATGAGCCGGGAGAGAGGCTGGAATCATTAAAAGCATTAAGCCGCTCAGCCACTTCAGCGCAGCGGGCTTGACCAGTCATGTAGCCGCCAGCAGCTAGTGGAAAGCCTCTGAAAATAGCGATATCAGCCTGCAACGGATAAGGAGAAGAGTTCGCTGTTGGGGTTGCAATTAATGCGTTGTTGTAGTTGTTGCCGATGCCCATTGGATATTCTCGCAGACTCTCACCAGGAGTAGAACACCCAAACACGACTCCGGGAAATGTTTGCGCCTGAGTCGCCTGACCGAACCCCATCCAGACACCAAGGGTGAAAGCAGCAAGCCCCAAAGATGTTGCAACACGCTGTGACATAGTACATAATACCTTGTACGAAAAAACAATGGTGTAGGAGAGGCATTGTATTCTCCTACCCTTTCCTTCTAGGGGATTTCCCGCATTCGGAGAAATCTGGGAAATTATAACAAGGGCTTTTCGAGACGAAGCCGACTTTTTTCGGTTTTTATGGCGATATTTGTTTATCTGGGACACCGAAATGTCCTCAAATCTTCACAAGAAGCCTGCTAAGAATTGTCAAGACTACTAGCCAATAGCTAGGCAATAACTCTTTCGAGGGCGCGAAACAGAGGAACATGCCTTAGGGGAGGCGATATCTAACTCACTTCAAATGCCTGCCCTGGCCATGATTAGCCGTGCCTCCGACTTTGATTACCAGCGCTGTAAGCAATGCCTTACAATGTGCCGGCATATTTTGATTGCCTTCTGTCGACATACGGCAATGTCGACCTAAAAGCTTCCGGATTTATATTAGTATTTCTGTACTACTAATGCAGTGTACTACTGATTGGGTTGAATGTGCCGATGGCGGGTTTTATCTGTCAAGGCAAGGCTTTGACCCACTCCACCTTGTGGGAAAAGAATGATTGACTTATCTAAAGGAGCGAGAATGAAGAGTTTTGTCCCTGTTTCGGTCAAGGCTACAGTGCTTCTGGCAATGGTGTCAGGATCTTTGGGATTCACTATAAATGCAAGAAGTTTCTCGCAATCCCCTGCATCAGCCGAGCAATTGGTTACTAAGCACGTCTCTCGCCTCGGACTAGTGCTAAATCATGTCGCTGAGCTGCCAGCCGAGATGACTCAAAAGGCGCTGCTCGAAGGGAGGATGGCGATCGCCCAGGAGGCGGGAATGAGTCATGAGCTCGAATACGAAGACCCGCTCGAGAAAGGCCCTGCCTATAAAGCTGGTGCCCCCGATGTTAGCGATTTTTTGAACAACCATCCTTACTACTCGAAGGAGCAGATAGAATCTGCGGCTCTTGCCCCATGCCCTCAGGGAATGAAGTTCGACTTGGGTATACATGAGCAGTTTGGGAGATGCATAGAGGCAAAAACCTTTACCGTTCGGGTTCCAGGAGGTGCGACTAGGGCTCACCCTGTTCCCGCTCCGGATATAAAACCAGTTATTACGGCCAAACCTGATGGGACAGCCATTGTTACCTGGGAGATGGTGAATTACTCTCCAATCTCTGCTTCTAATGCAGTAGTCATGTTTGCAGTTCAAGATCCCGTAGGAAACTACATTTTCGAGGGAGGAACCGAATGTCTTAACGTGGATAATTCCATACCCGCTGCCACGACCAATGAATTGGGACAAACCGTGGAGCCGGGCAGGGGCCAATTGATTGGCATTATTCCCCTAAATGGATACAGTCCTGAAAGCCTCAAAATACTTGTTCAGGATTCTATGGACATGTCTGGCTGCGGTACGCCGCCACCGGACGTGCTGGCAGACGTGCAATCGCGAGAGCAATCTATGGGGGTAGACCGTTGAAATGACCTAACCCATCGTCAAGAACTTCAACGCGCTTGCTAATGGGCTGTCCGCTTGAATATCTATGCCCAATGCAACTTTAGGCGGACAGCAGTTACCAATCTGCCTGATTGACTCAAATTGTTGACACAATAGGACTGTTCCCGTACGTTCCCGATCGCAGTGCAGCAGAGAGACAGCAGAATTGAGCTAGATGTAGCCACGGCTAGCCCAGAGCGGATCGATCGCTGGCTGACGGCCCAGCTTAAGGACCTCTCCCGCAACCGCATTCAGAAGCTGATCGACTGGGAATATGTCACCCTCAACGGCGAGGTCTGCACCGACAAAAAGGCAGCGGTGCAGATGGGGGATGCGATCACCGTGACGGTGCCCGCCCCCCAGCCCCTGGACTTGAAGCCGGAGGCGATCGCCCTCGATATTCTCTATGAAGACGAGCACCTGATTATCATCAACAAGCCTGCGGGGCTGGTAGTGCATCCGGCCCCCGGCAATATGAGCGGCACCCTGGTGAATGCCCTGCTGGCCCACTGTGGCGAAGAATTGCTAGGAATTGGCGGAGTGCAGCGACCGGGCATCGTTCACCGCCTGGATAAAAACACCACTGGGGCGATCGTCGTGGCCAAGTCAAACCTGGCCCACCAGGACTTGCAGGCTCAGATGAAGGCCAAAACCGCTCGCCGAGAATACTTGGGAGTGATTTACGGGGTGCCCCAGGGAGAAGCTGGTACCATCGACGCCCCGATCGGTCGTCACCCCGCCGATCGCAAAAAACAGGCCATCGTCCCTGTCGAAAAAGGCGGACGTCACGCCGTCACCCACTGGCAGATCGAAGAACGCTTAGGCAATTTCAGCCTCTGTCGCTTCCGATTGGAGACAGGCCGTACCCACCAGATCCGCGTCCACTGCGTCCACATGGGCCACCCGATCGTCGGCGACCCCACCTATGGATCAGGTCGCTCCATTGGAGTCAACCTGCCGGGTCAGGCCCTCCATGCGGAAAGGCTCATCCTGCGTCATCCAGCGACGGGGAAAGAGGTAGGGGCGATCGCCCCCCTGCCGCCCCCCTTACAAACCTTGCTACAGGTGCTGCGACAGCGAATCTAGTGAATTTGGCCGAATTTACGGAATTTAATTGAGAACCCAGTGACAATCTCGTGACTTTGTCGCGCAAGCTACACTGCGACGCAAATTCGACTGATAAGTTCCCAACATCCAAAAAACTTTGGTGTGAGGAGCATTCATGTCGAATAATTTGCTGCGGAGGGTGGTTTTCCCCCTCCTGCCTTCTGCTGGCTGGTCAAAATCCTGGCTTATGGCAGCGATCGTCTTGGTTGCCTGGGCCCCTAAAGCTACAGCAGAACGGGTGGAAGTGGCTCTTTCCGAGCCGCTGTTTGAAACGAATTGGCTGGAGACAGGCGCAACCCCTGAGGATGAACCTGAGCTATCTGGCCTGACGAGTCTGGAGTCCGGTCTTGATGAGGCAGCCAGTCTTGATGCAGCCGTCGATGGACAGCCCAGTCCACAGCCTGTTCTGAGCCTTGGGGAGTCAGCCCCAGAGGGCGGAACTGAAGTAGCCACGGAAGCTGCACCAGCCGCCGTAGCCGTTAGCCTGGGGGCGTTGGAGACATCTGAAGCCAACACCTCGACCTCAGCCCTCGACCTCGGCCAGGTGAGCAGCGTCACCGAGTTTTCAGACGTGCTGCCCACCGACTGGGCATTTCAAGCATTGAGCAACCTGGTCGAGCGCTATGGCTGTCTCGAGGGCTATCCTAACCAGACCTTCCGCGGTACTCAGGCCCTGTCTCGCTATGAGTTTGCCGCTGGTCTCAGTGCCTGCCTTGACGTGGTCGCCAGCCTGCTCGGCACTGAGCAGGTGAGCGCCGAAGACTTTGAAGCACTCCAGAGCCTGCAGGCCGAATTTGCCGTTGAGCTAGATGAGTTGGCCTCCCAGGTCGACGCCTTAGAGGCCGCCGCTGATGAGCTAGAAGCGACCCAGTTTGCGACCCAAACCAAGCTTCGAGGCGTAGTCTTCTCCCATTTAGGGGGGGGCTTTTCCAACGGTTCGATTCAGGCGGAAGGGGTAAATGTCTTCGCGGTCGGCCCGGATAGGACCCTGGTGCGAACTATCGATGAAGAGCCGTCCTTGACCTTCGGCAATCTGGCCTGGATCAATATGGATACCTCCTTCACCGGAGAAGATCGGCTGAATCTGCAGATGGTGTTTGGCAACGGCACGGCCCCTGCCAACTTCTATGCCTCAGCCGGTCTGTTTAATACCTTTGGAACGCCCTTTACGTTTCAGAGCGGCGGGCTCAACCCCAATGACCTAGCCATTCGAGAACTCAGCTATACCTTCCCGGTGGGAGACCGGATCACCCTTGACATCGGCCCCCGGATCAACTGGTATCGGTATTTCGATAACAACCGCTATACCTTCTTGATTACCGGAGCCAACAGCTTTAACTCTAGCGGCGGCACCCAGGTGAACGCGGTAGACCGGGGAGCCGGCGCCATTGCCGTTTGGGACGTCACCGACTGGCTGGACCTGCGGGTGGGCTTCCTGGCGGAAAACACCGAATTTCTACCGTTCAATACTGCTGCTGACACAACCAAGGGTCTGTTTGGCGGCACCAACACCCTCACCGCCCAGGTCGGCATCCAGCCGTTTGACAGCTTCAATCTGCGACTGCTGTATACCCGCTCTAATCTAGAAGCGCGGGGCGGACTGATTGGCGGCGCGGTTAGCGAACCTATCTACGGCTTTGCCGATGATGGTCCCGGCGGTGCAGCGGTAGGCGGTCTGGCTAACTCCCCCGCAGACACCTTCTTGATCAACTTCGACTGGACGCCGACCAGCTGGCTGGGGCTGTTTGGCCGCTATAGCTATGGCAGCACCCACCTCCGGCAGGCCGGGACTGGCAATAAACTGGGCGATCTTGAGGCCCAGTCTTTCCAAATCGGGGTGGCTTTCCCAGACCTGTTTAAGGAGGGATCGCTGGCAACGGTGTCTTACCTGGTGCCCTTTGACGTGACCGGTGGCGGTGACTTCTTGGCCTCTGGACTCGGTGACGGTGGCACCCAGCAGGAGATTGAGGTGTCCTATCGCTATCCGCTGACCCGCAATATCGCGATCGTGCCGTCCTTCTACTGGATCATGAACGCCAATAACTTCAGCAGCAACCCGGATATCTATCTGCTGAACCTACAGACTCAGCTGTTCTTCTAGGGGCTATCTGTAGCCAGGGCGATCGCCCTGAATCTCAGCTGTGACTGCTGAAGCTGAGCTCCCCTACTCAGGGTCTGGTACTGCCAGATCCTGAGCCGCAACCGGTTGGGCTGTTTGAACCTAGGATTCTGGTGGTTGGGCTAGCCTGCTTAAATCATGGAGCAGCCGTCATGGCGATACAGATGGCGCGATCGCTTGCTTACCGCTGAAGCGTAAAAGCTCTCAGCGTCTGTGATTTTGTTGCGAAATATGCCCCCAAACAGAGGCAGTTCTAGGTAATTCAGCAACCTAAAATTGCTTATTCGACAGTGTGGCCTTTAGCGGCTATTGCCTCTCGTATAGCACTTTCAGCAGCACTGGTTTCGGCGGAGACATCTTTTGTCTCAATATTGACGTTGACCTTGGAGCTGCTGTCGAGGCTTTGAATCGCTTCGGTGATTGTGTCAGCACATCCTTCGCAGACGATGGAAGGAACTTTCAACTGTAAGGTCATCGAGAAATCCATTGAATCATCGTCTCTGGTTATAGGCCAATCTCACAAAAACTGATTCTGCATCAGGATAGATTCACACTACATTTCTTCACTGTTTGACGCGCTGTCTTTTGACCCTCAGCCAGCAAGGCATTGAGAATGGGCGAACAAATTGAGTCTTAAAAGGAAGATGGATGAAGAGTCTTCTAGTTCGCCTTTGGGTAGCCTGCTTGGCATTCACGTGGCTCTTGACCGCTCCAGCCTTTGCAGCCGATCTCGGCCACGGTGCTGAGGTTTTCAAAAACAACTGTGCGGCCTGTCACATGGGCGGTGGCAACGTGGTCAACGGGGCTAAAACTCTCAAGCAAGATGCCCTAGAAAAATACGACATGGCTTCAGTCGAGGCGATCAGGTACCAGATCGCTAATGGCAAGAATGCAATGCCAGCGTTTCGGGGTCGCCTGAGTGAAGACCAAATTGACGATGTGGCTGCCTACGTGCTGAGCCAGGCTGAGAGCGGCTGGTAACGAATATCTGCTGCCGAGCTTCATCGGCGATCGCATGCAGTTTATGAAGGGGGGTTTGTAGCAATGAAGCGACTTCAAACCTGGACGCTGCTGATTAGCCTGTTGGGGCTGATGGTGATGGCTTTGGCGACACCGGCTGCCGCAGCGGACAAGATACCATCAGCCTCCCTCAAAACGGCTTTTCAGCGGGGCATCGCGGCCTACCAGCTCAGCGATTATTCGGCGGCGGTCGGTGCCTTTAGCCAGGCGGTCAGTGAGAACAGCTACAACAGTGCCGCTTACAGCAACCGCTGCCTGACCTATTTGCAGCTAGAGCGCTATCAGCAGGCCGTTGAGGACTGCACGGTGGCGATCGCCCTCGATGGTCAAAACCCAGAAGCCTATCTAGACCGGGGGCTGGCTCATTACCGGCTGGCAGATTACGGGAAAGCCCTGATGGATTTTGATCAAGTTATCAGCCTTCAGCCAGAGGATTACCGGGCCTATTACAACAGCGGCCTGGCCCAGTTTGCCTTAAGGGACTACGAAGCCGCGATCAATAGCTATACCCGCTCAATCCAGCACAGCCCCGCCCTGCCGGACGCTCGCATGGCTGCGGTTTATGGCGATCGTGCAGACGCCTATTTGGCCACGAGCCATCTAGAAGCAGCGCTAGCAGACTTAGATCAAGCGCTTCAGTTTGACGTCAGCAACGCCAAAGCCCATTTTGATCGCGCCCAGGCCAACTACAAACTAGGGAATCTAGCGGCCTCCTTACAGGACTATACTCAGGTTCTAAGCCTCAGGCCAGACCACGGCCAGAGCTATCTCAACCGGGGTCTGGTTAATCAAGCAATGGGTCACACCCGGTTTGCCATTTTTGATTTGCAGCGAGCCGCCGATTGCTTCCACACCCAGGGCATGCAAACCGCCTATCGTCACACCCTCAGTCTGCTGGCCCACCTAGAGTCGGCTCGAATCGTGGTGGGCTAGGATGACCATCCGTTTTGGCTACAGTTCTTTTGTAGAAAGCCCAGGATTGCTAAGAGTTCACCGTTCGCGCATTCAATGTTAGACCTCCTGCTCATCGCCGGACTCGGTTTTTTAGGCAGTTTTGGCCACTGTTTGGGCATGTGCGGCCCGATCACGGTGGCGTTTTCTCTATCTCCTCAAAAATCCGAGAATCCTGATCGCTGGCAGTCGTTCCGCTTTCATCTGCTGCTAAACCTAGGGCGCATCGTCAGCTACGCCCTGGTAGGGGCTAGCATCGGCGCTCTAGGGTCGGTGCTGGTGGCCAGCGGACAGATGGCAGGGATTGGCAGTCCGCTGCGGCGAGGCATTGCCGTGGTGACAGGACTGCTGCTGATCTGGTTCGGCCTGTCGCAGATCAATCCCCGATGGATACCCAAGGTACCGCTGCTCAACCCTATGGCCCGTTCAGGGCTGCACGATCGCCTGAGCCAAGGGATGCAGGCTCTTTCCCTCAACCCCCAGCGCTGGACGCCGCTGCTGCTGGGGCTGGTCTGGGGGCTGATTCCCTGTGGCTTTCTGTATGCCGCCCAGCTGAAAGCGGCAGAAACCACGAGCCTCTGGCTGGGCGCTGCCACCATGCTGGCGTTTGGGCTGGGCACTCTACCCATGATGCTGGGAGTAGGCATCTCCACATCGTGGGTCAGTGCCGACCGGCGGGGGCAGCTGTTTCGCCTCGGCGGTTGGATTACCCTCACCATCGGCGTGCTGACCCTGGTGCGTGGCGGCGACAGGGTGGATTTTACCGGCCATGCCGCTTTGATTTGTCTGCTTCTGGCGCTGATTGCCCGCCCAATTAGCCGCCTGTGGTCGCCGCTGTTGCAATACCGTCGAGCCCTGGGGGTAGGGACGTTTGTGCTGGCGGTGGCCCACGTCGCCCATATGCTGACCATGGGTTGGAACCTGGCAGCGCTGCCGTTTTTGCTGCCCTCTCTACAGGTGGGCGGCTGGGCCGGGATCGTGGCCTTTGTGCTGATGATTCCTTTGGCGCTAACCAGCGTTGACCGGGTCCAGAAGTGGCTGGGACATCGCTGGCGGCAGCTGCATTTGCTGAGCGTGCCGATCGCTGGGCTGGCGGTGGTGCATACGGTGCTGCTGGGCTCTAGCTACCTGGGGAATTTTGAGAGAGCCCCTGGCAACTGGCTGGCAACGGGCGGGCTGGGCACCCTGGCGGTGCTCACGCTGCTGGTCCGCTGGAGAAAATGCTGGGATTTACTGTTGTTAGGGAAGTTCTATGGACCATCGAAGCATTAGCGTCGCTGTCGGGGTCGGGGCTGGCATTGGACTGGCGCTGCCAGTACAGGCCCACAAGACGGAGGTGTCTGGGGATGTGGCAGGCACCTGGCACCTGGAGCCCAACCACAGCCCGAAAGCAGGCGAACCGGCTCGGGTCTGGGTGGCGCTTACCCAGCAGGGCGGCCGGGTAATTCCCCTGGAGCAGTGCGACTGTCAGCTGACGGTCTACAGGAGCACCGACCCGACGCCGGTGCTAGAGCCACCGCTGGCGGCAGTATCACCGGAGAGCTACCAGAGCATTCCTGGAGCCGATGTCACCTTTCCGGAGGTGGGGGAGTACCGGCTGACCCTCATCGGCAGCCCCCAAGCTGGAGCAGCGTTTATGCCGTTTGAGCTGAGTTACACCACGGTCGTCGCCGCAGGTAGGGGCTCCCAGCCAACGTCTCAGCCGGAAGTGGCCCCGCCAGAGACTGCCGCCGAGTCCCAGACTAGCTCAGCTGTCCCTCAGGCTCCACCAGCAAGTCTGAACGAAACCCCAGCGGGGGCCGGCTGGCTGGTTGCCCTGGGAATAGGGGTAGCGATCGCCACCCTTGCGGCTACCCTTTTTCTCCGCCAGCGTAAAGTCTCTGAATAAACGTGATCCGTCAACTGTTTGAATGTAATCTGCCAATGATGTTCCTCAAGTCCATGCAAACCGCTCCTGTTCTTACCCTCGCGGCCCTGGCCGTCACGCCCGCCATCAGCCTGGCCCAGAGCAGTCCTCAAACCGTATCGATTCAGTTTGCCGCCAAGGTCGGCGAGCGGCCCTTTAGCTGTAGCGAAAGCTATCTGCTAGGCACAGCCAACACCCAAGTTATGCCCACAGACTTTCGCCTCTACGTGTCGGAGGTGGCGCTGATTGATGCCGACGGCAATGCTGTCCCCCTAGAACTAGAGCAAGACGGGCAGTGGCAATACCAAAATGTTGCTCTGCTAGATTTTGAAGATCGCACCGGAGCCTGCGCCAACGGCACCGTCGAAACCCGCAACCAGGTCGTGGGCACCGTTCCCGCCGGAGGCTATCAGGGGCTGCGCTTTACCCTGGGCGTTCCCTTCGACCTCAACCACGAGGACGCCACCCTAGCCCCCTCCCCCCTCAACCTCACGTCCCTCTGGTGGAACTGGCGGGGCGGCTATAAGTTCCTGCGAGTTGACCTGGAAAATCACACCGTAATTTCCGATCGCTCTTCCCTTGAGGCCAAAAACGGAGCCACGTCTCATTCTGCAGACAAACCCGGCGGCGAGCACCCAGGCCACCCTTCCCAGCCCGATCCTGGGCACGGAGACGGTCATTCTGTCCATGGCGATCAGACCGCTGCCCCCGGCATTGCCATTCACATTGGCAGCACTGGCTGTCAGATCGAGGGAGACCGCCAGCAGCCCACCGTTTGCAGCAGCCCCAACCGTTCCGACATTGTGCTGGATAGCTTTGATCCCAGCCAGGACGTGGTGGTGGTGGACTTGGCGGCGCTGGTCGCCGACAACAACCTCATGGAGACCGCCCCGAACACGCCCACCGGCTGCATGTCGTCCCCTGACGATGGGGACTGTGTCGGCATCATGGGCAATCTGGGGATTCCCTTCGGCGAGGCCTCGGCTCCTGAGCAAACGGTTTTTCGAGCTGAATAGGTAAGGGATATGACTACGGGAGCACGGCTCCGTCGGGGCTGGTTTTCAGTTGTGGTGCTGGGCCTGCTCTCATGCTGCCTAGCAGTTGGATTGAGTCAGGCCCTCGCGGTCCAGGCCGATGACACCTACGTTTGGGATGCCCCCAGCTGGGCACCTAAGCCAGTGGTACCAGACACCAACCCAATGAGCGCCGCCAAGGTGGAGCTGGGGCGGCATCTGTTCTATGAGAAACGCCTGTCGGTGAACGGCCAGCAGTCCTGCGGGTCGTGTCATCTGCAGTCGCTGGCATTTACTGACGGCAAGCAGGTTTCGGAGGGCACTACCGGCGAAGCCCATCCACGCAGCGCCATGAGCCTGGCGAACGTGGGTTACAGCTCAGTGCTCACCTGGGCCAACCCGCTGATGCGGCACCTGGAGCAGCAGATGCTCACCCCCCTGTTTGGCGAGGAGCCGGTAGAGCTGGGAATGGCGGGTAAGGAAAGCCAGATCTTGGCGATGCTGCGCCAGGATGACAACTATGCCCAGATGTTTGCGACAGCGTTTGCAGACAGCGATGAGCCGATTAGCATTCGCCACCTCACCTTTGCGATCGCCGCCTTTGAACGCTCCTTGATCTCCCTCGATTCTTCCTACGATAGCTACCGCTACGGCGGTGACCCTAACGCCATTTCTGCCGCCGCTAAGCGGGGCGAGCGCCTGTTTCACAGCGAAGCGCTAGAGTGCTTCCACTGCCACGGCGGACTAATCTTTAGCGACTCCGTGCGGCATGATCGCCTCGCCTTTACCGAAGCCGCCTTTCACAACACGGGACTCTACAACGTTGACGGAGAGGGCGCTTATCCCCCCAACAACACAGGCGTTTATGAAATTACCCACGACCCGCGAGATATGGGCCGATTCAAAGCCCCCAGCCTGCGCAACATCGCCCTGACGGCCCCCTATATGCACGATGGATCTGTGGCCACTCTGGAAGCGGCGATCGCTCACTACTCCGCCGGAGGCCGCACGCTAAACACAGGACCCTATGCGGGAATAGGCAGCTTAAATCCATTGAAAAGCCCGTTCATTAAGGGATTTGAGCTAAGCGAGCAAGAAAAACAGGATTTGATTGCCTTTCTGAACTCACTCACCGATCAAACCTTCATCCACAACCCCACATTCAGCAACCCGTTTGCCGGATAAATCGGGCCAGGAATTTCGGCATCGCAAGCTACATTCTCAGACCTAACTGGGCGATACTCTCTCCCTTAATGCTTCACACGGTGTACACCATGACCTCATCCGACCAAAACCTCGTCGTGGATGACGCTCCGCTTGATACCAATACTCCTGAAGTAGCGGCTGATTTGATCTATGGCTTAAATGATCAGCCCCCCATCGGTGAGACCCTCCTGGTTGCTCTTCAGCATGTCCTAGCCTCATTCGTCGGCATTATCACACCGCCGCTGATTATTTCGGGGGCGCTGGGGCTAGAGCCCGCTGACACGGGCTACATCATTAGCATGTCGCTGTTTGTGTCTGGGATTGCCACCTTTATCCAGTGTCGCCGGTTTGGACCAGTCGGCTCTGGGCTGCTCAGCCTGCAGGGCACTAGCT
>PYEQ01000718.1 GCA_003017785.1 filamentous cyanobacterium CCP5
GCCAACATCGACCAGTACGCCACCCTGGTGATGGATAAGTTCACCCGCAGGCGGCTGATCCAGACCGGCGGCACCATTGCCCAGCTGGGCTACGACACCGCCACTCCCCTGGAGACCGTGCTGGATCAGGCAGAGCAGCAGGTATTCGGCATCACCCAGGATCGGCCTCAAAGCGGCCTTACCGCCACCTCCGACATTTTGATTGATACGTTCTCGGAGATTGAGCAGCGATCGCTGGGCGTCGTCCTCCCCGGCATTCCCTGTAGCTTCTACGACCTGGACGCCATGACCCAGGGGTTTCAGCGATCGGATTTGATTATCGCCGCTGGCAGGCCGTCAATGGGGAAAACCAGTTTCGTACTGAATATTGCTCGCAATATCTCTGCCATTAACAAGTTGCCGGTAGCCGTCTTTAGCCTGGAGATGTCCAAGCTCCAGCTCGTTTACCGTCTGCTTTCCAGCGAAGTGGAAATCGAGAGCAGCCGCCTGCGCAGCGGTCGCATTGCCCAGCAGGAATGGGAAAAGCTGGGTCACGCCATCAGTGTCCTGTCCCAGATGCCGCTGTTTATCGACGACACGCCCAATATTTCCGTCACCGAAATGCGATCCAAAGCCCGCCGCCTCCAGGCCGAACAGGGGGGTGCCCTGGGGCTGATTCTGGTGGACTATTTGCAGCTGATGGAAGGGGGCGGCGACAACCGGGTGCAGGAGCTATCGAAGATCACGCGATCGCTGAAAGGCCTGGCCCGCGAACTCAACGCCCCGATTATTGCTCTCTCCCAGCTCAGCCGGGGGGTCGAATCCCGCACTAACAAGCGGCCAATGATGAGCGATCTGAGGGAATCTGGCGCGATCGAGCAGGATGCTGACCTGATCATGATGCTCTATCGGGAGGAGTACTACGAGCCCGACACCCCCGATCGCGGCATTGCCGAGGTGATTATCACCAAGCACCGCAACGGCCCCACTGGCACCGTGAAGCTCCTGTTTGAACCCCAGTACACCCGCTTTCGTAACTTGGCTCGCCCAGGTTAAAACGGTGAGGAGTCGGGAGTCAGGTGATCAGGGCTAGGCCAATGGTCGAATTCAGTACCCTGGTTCGCTGACGATGTGGGCCAGGTAGCAGGTGCGATCGCACCTAGAAATCGTTTCCCCGCAAACTATCGGCTGGCTATCGCGACCAGCGGACACGTAGCGATAGAGGTGCAGGGGCGTCCCCAGGGGCACATCGAGATACTCGCTGAGCTTATAGGTGGCCGGAATACTTTCCAGACAGACCTCAGAACTTGTCAGCCGATAGCCGTTGGCGGCTAGGGTGCTGTAAGTAAACCCTTGCTTCAGCTGGTCCTCTAGGGCCTGGCCAACGGCCTCGGGGTAGTAGGTGACATCAAGGGCGATGGGCATTTCGTCAGCAAAGATAATTTTTTGCTGCCAGTAAACGACGGCGTCTGCAGATAGATTGAGCTTTTTGCGCACCTCCGTGGTTGGGGTTACCGGCTGGAACCGCAGGGTTTGCACCGATCCTTTGTGACCCTGGCGCCTCAGTTCGGCATCAAAGTACATCAGTGGGCTGCTGAGGGAAAAGCTGATTTTCTGGCGGTCTTTGACGAAAATGCCTTTGCCCTGCTGGGTGGTGACTAGCCCCTGCTGAATCAGGTTAGAAATGGCCCGTCGAACGGTCGTGCGGCTGACTCCAAACTTTTCACCCAAATCAAACTCGCTAGGCAAACGTTCTCCGGGAGCATACTGACCAGCTTCGATCCACTCCCTGAGCTGCTCAGCGATGACTACGTGCATCGGCTGGCGAGGACTAAAAATTGGGCCTGAAGGGCCATCGGCGCTTTGCCCAGGAGGAACCATAGAGGCGTTTTGTGACATAGGTTACCGAATGCATCTTAACGGATTGGACGTACCCCATTGAAATTGCAAAAGGGCTTGAGCCCTAGGCCCATTGCCGAAATCACCGCTACAGATCAAAAAACCCTATGGGTAAACAGCCGCTTGCCCAGCACACAATCTGTTGCTCGATCGCAGAAAACCGAAACCACACAAGATCCTATTCAATCCCTTTGATTGTCGGGGGTAGGGCAGGGGTTGCCTACCCTACGGATACCACTCTGATTAGCGAATTTCTATCTATGCCGTTACCAATTGAAACCGCCCCAGCTTAAACATGCCGGTGTCGTGGGGGGTCTTGCCTTCAGTGGCCAGATCCGCCAGCATCTTGCCCATCAGGGTCGTGAACTTAAACCCGTGGCCGGAGAAGCCTGCGCCGATCGCAATCTGTGGATAGGCCGGGTGGGTATCGACGACAAAATCTTTGTCAGGGGTCAGGGTGTACAGGCAGCGACGGGTGGAGAGCAGTGGTCCGGCCCCATCGGGAATGTACTGGCGGGCAAAGCCGCGAATCCGCTCGGTCCAATCCAGGCTGGGGGTGTAGTCCACCTGGCTGGGATGATCCACGGTATTCCACCCGTAGAAGGTGGTGATCTTCAGGCCAATGCTGGGATCTTCATGGGCAATGCCGTAGGGCATTTCGCCGTAGTCGCCGTTCATATGGGCGAAAAAGACCGGGAAGCGATCGGGGGTAAAG
>PYEQ01000719.1 GCA_003017785.1 filamentous cyanobacterium CCP5
ATGCACCTGTCTTTAGGGTAGGACGCGCTCATTTCTAGACGGTTATTATTAAGTGCAGCGTTACAGAGCATTGGTATTACCTCCACAGCTAGATTTAGTTCTGCTGCGTGGCGATCCTGCAATGGGAGATGGTATGAGCAAGCCCGCCAATCAATGTCAGAAATCCTAAGAATATTCCAATCATGGAAAACACTGAAAGTCTTGCCAAAAAAGCAATACCGCCATGTCGAATTGGGGCTTCGGGTAAAATCTATCAACTGACACTCAATTCTGAAATTCGCAATAAACTGACGCTTAATTCCGAAAAAGGTTAAATCCACCCCTGAAGGGCAGTCAAGTATATTTTTGCTCCTCCGTATCCTAAAACCCTTGTTACACCATAATTCTGAGGTATATCCCTTCCGAAGAAGGTCAACGGCATTAATTCCGGAAAGCGTCAGATAAAGCCGACACGTACAGGCTTAGTCGGGTCTTTTCTGGGACATCTCTTTTCGGATGCCCGTGTAAATAGCTTCGGTCATGATCAGCTGAAGCCGTCTAAATCATCAAAGTTTTAAGCGGCTGAAATACCTGATCGGCAACTCCATCATGCCAATCAAGTAAAAGTGTTAGCTGGCCATCATCATCAAATGCACCGGGTCGAGACGCACGTTCCACGGAAACGGACGAGACTGCAGCAGCTCCCATTTCTCCCGGTAAACCTCCGCCTGCAGGTGATAGTCATGGGCATCTGTCGGGGGGCTGTGGAGCTTGATAAACAGGCTGACCCGGTGCTGGGTTTCACTACGGGCCGCAACCCAGCCAGGGAAGATGTTGACCTGGTCGCCCCCGCGAGGGAACCGAATGTGGTGAGCGCGGATGCCCAGATAGGTGAGCCCCGGCGGAATCGGGTCAATCACCTCTAGCCGACAGCCCCAGTCTAGGGACTCAATGTGGTTCCCATTGATCGGGCGGGCCAGGGAAAAGTTTTTGCACTCCGTGACCTTGGCCACCTCATAGCTCGGGGGGCGGGTAAAGATATCTTCCTTGGTGCCGTTGGCCACGATGCGCCCCTGGGAGAGCACCAGCAGGTCGGTGCAGATGCGGTAGGCTTCCTCCAGCTTATGGGTAATAAACAGGGTGACGCCGCCGTAGTGGCCCAGGGTTTCGATCAGCAGCTTCTCGATGTGAGCCCGCAGGTAGGTATCGAGGGCGGAGAGGGGTTCATCCAGCAGTAGCATGTCCGGCTGGGAGGCGATCGCCCGCGCCAAGGCCACCCGCTGCTGCTGCCCGCCGGAAAGCTGGCGGGGATAGCGATCGCCCAACCCCGTCAGCCCCATCTGTTCCAGGTAAATCAGCACCGCCTTGACCCGCTGGGCCTTGGGTGCCTGCATCCCAAAGGCGATGTTCTGGGCCACCGTCAGGTGAGGAAACAGGGCATAGTTTTGCAACACCAGGCCCACCCGGCGATCGCGGCTGGGCCGGTTGATGCCTTGCTCGGAGTCGAACAACACCCGCCCGTTGAGTACGATCTGTCCCCGGGAGGGGGTTTCCAGTCCGGCAATGCAGCGCAGGGTCATGGTCTTGCCAGAGCCGGAAGCCCCCAAAATCCCCAAAGGTGCCCGACCAGTCTTAAAGCCAATTTTGAGGCCAAATCCGGGGATCTGGTGCTCGATCGCGACCCGTAGATTGGTCGAAGCAGTGGGGGGGAAAATCGGGGCCACCCAGGCCACCCCCGCTGCCGGGAGCGAAGTGAATAGGCGATCTTGAGGGCGATCGAAGTAAACCCCATTGAAAAACTGACGGGCCAGCTGGGCAGGGAGAACCGCTGAGGCAGGGCTTCCCTGACGACGGTTTAGTCCAGCAATAACCACTAGGGAGATCCCGACCATCAGCAGCACCCAGGTCAACGCCACCCCCATCCGCCCCGCCTCAGCGGCAAAGAAGATGGCGATGGGCATCGTCTGGGTGACGCCGGGAATGCTGCCCCCCACCATTAACGTGGCGCCAAATTCTCCGAGAGCCCGGGCAAAGGCCAGAATCGTTCCCGCCAGGAGGCCCGGATAGGCCAGCGGCAGCAGTAGCTGCCAGAAGATACGCCACTCTGAGGCCCCCAGGGTGCGGGCCGAACTCACCAGGGTCGGGTCGATTTGCTCAAAGGCGCTGAGGACGGTGCGGTACATCAGGGGAAAGGCCACCACCGTCGCGGCGATGACGACTGCCATCCAGGTGAAAATCAGGGATACGCCCAGCTGGTCTAGCAGCTGCCCCAGGGGTCCGTTTTTGCCCATCAACAGCAGCAGCAGAAAACCCACGACCGTCGGCGGTAGCACCAGGGGTAGGGTAAAAATGCCGTCAATCCAGCCCCGACCCCGACCGCGATAGCCCATCATCCAGCGGGCGGCGGCGATGCCGAAGATGCCAGCCAGCAGGGTGGCCGCAAAGGCCGTTTTGAGGGAAATCCAAAGGGGGTTCAGGTCGTCGGGCATGGCGAGGGAAAATTATTCGGCCATGGCAAAACCGTAGCCCTGAAAAATGGCGATCGCCCCATCACTGAATACAAAGTCCACGAACGCCTGGGCCGCCGCAGCCTGTTCACTGTCCTGGAC
>PYEQ01000720.1 GCA_003017785.1 filamentous cyanobacterium CCP5
CCTTTTCGACGTTCCGGCGCGCACATATCGGACTTGACTTTCCTGCCCTCAGCGAGGCCTTCGCCCAATGGATGCGCCAGCATCTCACGGTCGATGACGATGTCTATGCCATCGATGGGAAACGGATTCGGCAACCCATCCCCGACGAGCCCGGCAAAACACGCTTTGTCGGGCTCGTCAGTGTCTTTGCTCAAGCCCAAGGAATGACCGTTGATTTAGCGGCACTCACTACCCCCAAAACGAGCGAATTGAAGGTGGTGCAGTACTTGCTAGAGAAGCTTCACCTGACTGGCGTGGTCTTCAGCCTGGACGCGCTGCACGCTCAAAAAAACACTATCGCTCGTCGTTGAGGGAGGCAATAACAATAAATGGCTATGTAAGTTCAGTCCTCCAATTCCGTTTCCACCGCTTGGGCGATGATTTGCCGAGCTCCCCGTCGAATCAGATCGCTCAGCGCATCGCTGAAGCTCTCGGTTGTCTCGCTGGTGGGCAGTGCAATAAGATTATCGTCATTCATGGTGTATTCCTTGGCTGGTTACGTTGTTTCATCCAGCAGGATACGCCCTTCCTTGTTTATCCCCCCACACACCAGAAATCAACCTAACTCCAGTATTCTTAGGCCTGTGCTCAACATATTGAGCCCCAGCTACAGCCTTTTCTCTAGCCAAGACTTGCCAGACCAGACAGAGCTGCTATATTTCCACTGCCTATATTTGTAAGTTCCCTGAACGTTGCCATTTGACTCAGAACATCATGGTCACTGCTATGGGATGACCATGGTAGCTCCTTGAAATCGGCTTATAATGTAAGTACTTCTTACACAATATGTAAGTAAGCCCACATCCTAGGGCTATATTCACTGAGCAAGGTAGTTTCACGATGGTTAAAGCCTCTCCTCGGTCCCAATCCCGGATTAAAAGTCCTCCGTTAGGCGCTGCTCACACATCCAAGCAAAAGCGCTCCCCTGAGAGAATTCGCCTCAGCTTGGATGTCTCCCCTGAGCTATACAAACTGTTGGAAGACACCGCTAATGAGATAGGCGCCTCAAAAAGCGACGTGTTGAGAAAGGCAATTGTCTTAATGAATGTGGTTGTGGAGTCTCAAGCCGAAGGAAAAATCTTTGGAGTTGCCAACAACGACCGCGAACCCATTAGGAAGCAAATTGTGGGCTTATTTTAAGCGAGAACAAATCTGCTACTAGCATGGGTAACCCCAGTATCGAAATAGACATTGCTAAAGAACTAGAGGCACTTTGCGCCTGGGCATCAGCCAGCCAGCACAGTTTAAGTGCTAGCTGGCTTTGTCTATTGTCTGCACAAGATTTTCTTGACCTAGGCGAACTGACAGAAGTAGAGCTCAAATTTCTTCGTCAATGGAAAATACGGGCAATGGGTGAACAGGACTATCAAAAATCGACCCCCGAGATAATTGACGTGAGACAGCTTGTTAAAGCCGTCGATCCGATACCTAGATCGTATTTGACGGTGACGCCTGAGACACCGAAAGAGCGAGAGCACCTGATTAAGCATCAGATGCAAATGGAGAGGGGACATGCTTTCAATCGGCGGGTGAGACTATTCGTGATTGAAACGGGCCCTTATGCGTTGGCATCGTTGATTGTCGTGACTATAACAATCGTCAATCTGGTGATTGCCTCTCCCTGGAGTCAGGCGAACTCCGACGAGAAAGAGCGCGCAGCCTCTAGTGTGGGGCTGATCTTGACCGGAACTATCGCGTTTATCTTTGGTCGCTCCATGGACTCACATCGAAGTGACTGAAGACTTTGTATACTTTGTCCTCAGCTATGTGACCTTAGTTGCTTTTCTCAAATCCCATGCTAGATCTACTGCAGGAGTGATGACCTCCTACATGACTGAAGTAAATCCTAGAGTCCCCCAGCTTGGCCGCTGGGGGTTTTATTTAGTCGGGGACTTGCCGTTTTTCTAAAGCCTGCTATCTTTCTCTTGATTTGATTCGCCGATTCTGATGCCCCCAAGTTATATGACTTAGGGGGCTTTCTTTCAGCTAAGCTCTACAGCCTTATTCAGGCGCCCCATAGTTGGAACGATTTATACAGTACTCATAGCTCATTCAGGGGCTTTCCCATGGCTTCCTAGTTGCTCCCACCAAAAGCATCCAGAACAGTATCTCTGCGGCTGTAGAAAGCATCGGGAGTCCGCTCAACTGAACGGACCCCAAAGACCAAACACCCTGATGTATATCCGCCCCTGGCAGTTGCTGGGGGTTTTGTTTTGGGGTTGTTTTTCTCCAATTCCTTGCTATATCTGCCTCGGGTTAAACCCCGGATGGACACCCCCGGCTTCCCACCGGGGGTCCCTGAATCCTAGTGATGAGAATGACACCTGTGGACCTATCGATACTTTTTGCGGCAGAGCAGTACAGACGTCGGCAGCATCAGCAGTTGATTGACACCTGGCTAGCGGCCCAAGCCTATGCAGAGTTCATCGAAGACCACGCTGTGCTCTCGGTGGGCAGTCGCTACCTGATCGTTGATTGGCAGCACCCAGACTGTGAGGCGGTATTTGAGCTGCTGGTCGGTGAATTCGACCCGGTTCCGGAC
>PYEQ01000721.1 GCA_003017785.1 filamentous cyanobacterium CCP5
GTTCACAGAGTTTTGCCATCGCTGCATCGTCTCTTCGTTAGACATCAGCTCCGTATCCTTACCCTTTAGGGACTACCCTCTGCTAGAGGCAGTTTAAGCTGAGAAGCCTCGATAGCCAGTTCACGTTCTAGCTCTGAAGGAAGCTCTAGGGTGATATTCATGCTTATGTTCTCTTCTATTAGCCCTATCCGACTACCCTGACTTTATGGGTGAGTGCCCACTGAGATGGGGGAACTGACACTCAACATAATCACGCTTTACCCCAGATCACCCCAGAAGCCCACAGCAGACTAAGTATCACGAGAATGGCACCGATGGCCTGGTAGAACAAATGAACGTGAATGCCCCACAAGAGTTGAGATCGGGCAACTAGAAGCTGGTAAAGAACAAAATTCGTTTGCAGCGTAGCACTTACTAGGAGGAATAAGCCCAAAAGAGCCATCACGGTGCCCCAAAGAATTGCCATCGCGTTAACTTCCTAACTTGTTATCAAAGGAAAAATTCCGCTTAACAACTTAGAGAGAAAGTTGCTACCTAATACGATGGCCTCTCAAAGTCATTAGAACGCCTCAGGCACAAGGGTTTCGATCGCTTCTGATCCCATTTTAAGATGGGTGATTATGGGGAGTTCTATCAGCCTAACTGCCTGATGGAAGTAGAGGGAAATAATTTCAGGCGGGAAATCAAGTAACAGCGGGAAGGGGCGATCGCTAACTTCTCAGCCCCTTGCTGTATGGCCTAAATATCGCATTCTGTCCAGGTTCGTGGCGATTGATAATTATGGGCGACGATGCCTCCAGAGCACCAGTCCGGTGATTGTGCCTAATCCTGTACCTATCGCTAACCCCGCCGGAGCCAAAGCGATAAAGCTCAAATCAGCTTGACTGTTATGAGGATATCCACCGAACAGAATGATGCTCTGAAATCCAATACTGGCTCCAATCAAAGAACCTGCTAGCATCCAAACTATCACGACACTCAACCTGAATCGGAATGAAGCTGAAAGTCCGGCTAAGCCTATAATTAAGCCTGTGATCATCCCGATTATGGCTCCCACTACAACGGCTTGGGTAACCCAGGTGTAGTTCAGTATATTGGCGCTGAGACTTCCGATGATTGCTCCGAACCCGCTCCAGAGAATAATTCCTAAGATAAAAAAGTAGAATTTATTTTGCATCCGAAAACCTCTTGAGATAATCCAATCGTCATGGATTAAGGCTAAGCGACCGATTGATCGCTTAACGCCTCAAAGGTAACCTGCCTTTTCCACTGCCGATAAAAGTAATACAGCACCGTCCGGTCTACCCGCAGGTGCTGTTGCCAATTCTTCATGGCTTGCTCAAACAGCTGGTCGCGCTGCAGATTTACAGAGAGACAAACAATGACTTAATCCAACGGGCAAGCTAAGTTGCAGGTATATGCCCTAGAGTACACCTTCAGAAATCGAGCTGAGATGATTACACTATCCGACGCCCGACCAGGAGGTTATAGATTACGGCAATCAACGCTAGCACCAAGAGCAGATGGATGAGGCTGCCCCCAATGTTGATCGAAAAGCCTAACAACCAGAGCAATCCCAGCACAACAGCTGCCGTCCAAATTAGATTAACCATGACAGTCTCCCGATCTGATTTTGTTGAGTGCAAAGGATAAACTTGAGTGACGCCAGAAATAGCGACCCCTGCAAACCAATTGGGGTCTTCGCTAGGGAAAATCAGCCTTTAATTGAGCACATCTTGGCCCATATCTTTGATATCTTCTACAGTATTTCGGGCCTGACTTTCCAGTTGCTTCGCCCGACCGGCCATCTGATCGCCTAGGTTGCCAGTGGCCTGACCCATGGATTCTTGGGCTTTGCCTTCCAGATTTTTGGTGACGGCTTTAGCCCTGCCCTGTAGCTGCATTGAGTCTTTCATGTCGGCGGCAGCGCCCCGTATTTGCCCTTCTGCCTGCTTGGCTTTGCCCATCATCTGATCTTTCGGATCACCGGTGACATTGCCAACCGTTTCCTGAACTGCGCCTTCTATTTGCTTAGCTTCGGCTCTCACTTTGCCCCAGCCAAACAAAGCGACGAGTTGTCCCTGGGATGCACTCGTGGGTGAAAAGGACAGCGGGGCTGCCCAACTATCTGCTGCTCCGAATCCAAAGGCCGCGATCGCGCTCAGGCCGACGGCCAGAGTGAGAGATAGAATGAATTGCCGAAGTTGTCGAAAAGATTTCATATTGAATCGTCCCAACCGGGATCGAATGAATGAACAGTGAAAAATGCGCTCTGGAAACTCAACGGCGTCACAGACAGCACAGATAGGTTGTCAGTTCCGGAGCCTGAAATGCCCTGCTTTGCCCTTGCCGCAGGGATGGGGAAAGCTCGAACAGCGAGGGTTGCAGGACTTAGGTTTACTGAGTAGCCCATGATGGGGAGAGGGACTTAGGGCTTCGATGCACAGAGGCTTCTGGCCGCCCTCTCCACAGGAAGGATTAACTAGTCAATAATCTTTTTAGCACCGTCCTTCACGTCTTCAACTTTCTCACTGACTTTTGCTTCCACCTGTTTGGCTTTGCCTTTAGC
>PYEQ01000060.1 GCA_003017785.1 filamentous cyanobacterium CCP5
CCGAACAGCTGAAACCACGCCCGTGGTCTGTAGATGGGTTTCTATGGCTTGCCCCTGCAAAGGATGAAACTGAGTCAGATGTTGACAAAGTTGGTTCAGCTCAGCGGTGATTGTCTCCGCTGACTGCTCATGGCTGCCAATAGAGAAGGGACTGGCTTCTCCCCAGCCTTCGACGCCTTCGGCTTCGATCCGCAGCCAAAAAATAGTCGAGCTGCCAACGGTACCGCGACTGATGGTCAAAGGAACTCGTTTGGCGACCTGAATCGATTCAAAGCTAACTTGCATAAGAGATATAGACCTTAACTTCCCGCCGAACCCGATCGCGATAGCTTAGCGCATTGGCAGCTTGGCGCATTGACAATCAAGGGTAGGGATATCCTGAAACCGAGATTTTAGGCAAACAATTCTGACGCGGTAGACTGTAACAAAGCGTCAGAACATCCCCATGACAGATATTAAAGCGGTTCAGAGTTCTTACTACGGCGATGCCTCCTATCGGACCCCGCCGCCAGATCTCCCTTCCTTACTTTTAAAGGAGAGGATTGTTTATTTGGGGCTTCCCCTGTTCTCCTCAGATGAGGTTAAGCAGCAGGTTGGCATTGATGTCACCGAGCTAATTATTGCTCAGCTGCTCTACCTGCAGTTCGACGATCCGGACAAGCCGATTTACTTCTACATCAATTCCACCGGCACTTCCTGGCACGACGGCAATATGATCGGCTACGATACCGAAGCTTTCGCGATTTGCGATACCCTCAGCTATATCAAGCCACCGGTCCATACCATCTGCATTGGCCAGGCCATGGGTTCTGCAGCCATTATCTTATCGGCTGGCACTAAGGGCTTTCGGGCTAGCTTACCCCATGCCCGCATCGTGCTCCACCAGCCTCGCAGCGGGGCTCAGGGGCAGGCAACTGATATTGATATTCGGGCGAAGGAAGTGATCAAGAACAAGCACTCCATGATGGAAATCCTGTCAAATAATACCGGGAAGCCTCTGGACCAGGTAATGAAGGATTCCGATCGCATGTTCTATATGACTCCCGAAGAGGCCAAAGGCTACGGCATTATCGACCGTGTCTTAGAAAGCCGTAAGGAGCTGCCCCAGCCTGCTGGGGTTAGCTAGCTGCCCTCTGAATTGACTGTTGTCCCACCGCTGAAATTTCTGAGAAAACGTTATGCCCATTGGTACTCCTAAAGTTCCCTATCGGCTGCCGGGCAGCCAGTACACCCAGTGGATTGATATCTACACCCGTCTGAATCAAGAGCGGATTATTTTCTTGGGCCAGGAGGTAACAGATACCCTCGCCAACTCCATCGTGGCGGCTATGCTGTACCTCGACTCTGAAGATAACAGCAAGCCGATTTATCTCTATATCAACTCGCCTGGGGGCTCTGTGACCGCTGGCATGGCCATATACGACACCATGCAGTACATCAAGTCAGATGTGGTGACGATTTGTGTAGGCTTAGCGGCTTCCATGGGAGCCTTCTTGCTGGCGGCAGGCAGCTCAGGCAAGCGCCTGGCGCTTCCCCACGCCCGGATCATGATTCACCAGCCCATGGGTGGTACCGGACGGCAACGGCTCCAGGCAAGTGATATTGCGATTGAGGCAAAGGAGATTTTGCGGGTTCGTCGAGAGCTGAATGAGATGATGGCTCGACACACCGGTAAGTCCGTTGAGCAGATTGAGAAGGATACTGATCGCGACTATTTTTTGTCGGCGGAAGAGGCGATGGAATATGGTCTGATTGATCGGGTCATTGAAGATCGCAATGAAGCCCTTGAGCAAGCTTCCTAGGAACTTATAGGACCCAGGTTTTGCAGGGTAATGGCTTGACTAATTCGCTGGCACGTTTGTGCTGGCGAATTATTGATTGGGCAGGCCCAACAAAAGGATGTGCCTAAAATGAAAACTAGTGGCAGAATTTTGGCAAATTCTGCGTCATTAAAAGCATGAGTCTTGCGGACTATTATCGGGTGCTAGGGCTGAGATCTGGGGCTGACTTTGAGGCTGTCAAGTCCGCCTATCGGCTGTTGGCCCGTCGCTACCATCCCGATATTAACCCTGAGGATCAGCGGACCAAGGAAAAATTTATCCAGGTGACCCAGGCCTATCGGGCGATCGCGGCTGAAGTGGCCCCTGATGCCCAACGGATTTCTAGCGCTTCCATCGGCGATCTGGATTCAGAGGAGGAAGTGGCTGAGGAGGCTCCCAGTCCCCCCAACCCACTAAGACCTCAGGTTCAGGTCAATCCTCAGCTTTCTATCGGCGATCAGCAGCTCAAGCAGCAAAGCTATGAGCAACTGCAGCATCTGTTTCAAGGCCAGCGGTTCCCTCGGGCGATTGCGCTGGTCGAAGGATTAGCCCAGCGTATGCCCCTGGACCGTGAGGTACGCCAGTGGCAGGCGATTACCTACCAGCGCTGGGGGCGTCACCTGATTCACCAAGGCCAGTGGCAAAAGGCCCAGCCCTATCTGCAGAAGGCTCTACGCACGGACCCCCACAATAAGTCTTTACAGCAGGAACTGCGCAAAGACTTTCAGCATCTGGAACAGGTACGGGGCCAGACGCCCCCTTCTGCTCAAGGCTAGCGTTAGCCTAGTGGGCTAGCATCGATTCGAACCAGGCCTCAAAGCGATCGCCCAGGGCCCTGAGGGAATATTCCGTTTCGGCCTGATAGCGGCAAGCCTGACGGTCAAGCTGATTGATCTGCCCGATCGCCTGCACTAGCCCCGGTACGCTATCAGGCTCCACTAGCCAGCCCGTTTGGCCAGATCGAACGATTTCAGCTGGTCCCCCCCGACAATAGGCAATCACCGGCACTCCGCAGGCCATTGCCTCAATGGCGACGTTGCCAAAGGCTTCCACCCAACGGGGGGTCATGAGTAGGGCTTGGGCCTGCCGCAGCACGGCCTGAAGCGGGTCCGTTTCTAGAAAACCTAGGTATTCAATCGGAGCCTGGGGATAGTCAGCACGAATAGACTCCCAGTAGGCAATGTCTTCAAGCTTGCCCAGAATCTTGAGGGGCAAGCCAGTTTGGTCGGCGGCAGCGACGGCATCTTCGAGCCCCTTTTCGGGAGAAATGCGTCCTAGCCAGGCCAGATAGGGCTCTGGTTCGGCCCCAAAGTGATAGCGCTCCAGGTCGATGGCACTGCCCAAACAGCGGCAGGCTTGAGCAAATGGGAACGTCTGGGCTTGGGTCTGGGTATAAACCCCGAGACGATCGGGAAACTGGCGGGCCACCTCCGCCATGACCGTATCCATTGCCTGGGTCAAGGAGCCCATGGTGATAAAGTGGGCGATCGCTGACTGGGCTCCCCCCTCACCGGAAAGACTGCTGAGGAATGGCGTTAAATAAAAAGGCAGCCAGTCATAGGCGAAATTTATTACCAAGTCGTAACGGCCCCAGCTGTGGCGAACATAGTTCCACATGTGCCCGAGGACGCTGTTATCGGGCATGACAATTGGTGTAGCGCGGGTTTGAGTATGGGCAGTGGGCTGCAGCTGACCGGCAATCTCAATAACTGGGGTACTGGGCAGATGTGACCCCTTAGGCGCAACCACGGTAATCAGGTGTCCGCGCCGCTGGAACTCTTGACAAAGATTGACCAGGGTCAGTTCTACCCCTCCCCCTAACCCTGACCCCAGAGGTCCTACCGGGGTGGAGACAAACAGAAGTCGATACTGCGCCATGGAAAAGAAATTTAAAAAGTATTTCAGCGGGGCAAACTAACGTTATTGGCTTAACGAACAACCTTGACGCCCCCATTTGATATCACACTTAATTTTCGATACCAATTAGATGGTGTCACGCTAATCCGGGGGGCTTGTCAGCCCACCTGCTCTGACTTCACCATAAAGATTGGTTTGTACTCGCATTTTCAAGCGGGCCACCTCCACATTTTGCGATAACCTTGGGTTTTAGGCTGGAATTACATTGACTGTGACATCAACTGGCGATTCTCTCAAAATAGACAGCCTGACTATTGAAGGGCGCACGTTCCCGGCGGCGGCGGTGCTGGCATTGGCGGGTCGCTATGGTCTGATGCCTGCCCTGGTGAAAGAAATCGTCATTGACCAGGCAATTCAAGACATTCAGCTCAGCGAAGAAGAACAGGCAGAGGCCCGCGATCGCTTCCTCCAGGCCAATCAGCTGCAGACTCCTGAGCAGCTCGCTGTCTTTGCCCAGCAGCGAGGCCTCTCCGCCGAGCAACTGCTAGATCTGGCCGCCCGGGAGCTAAAGCTAGCCAAATATAAAGAAGACACCTGGGGGGCTAAGATCGAGTCCCACTTCTTGCAGCGCAAGAACCGCCTCGACCGGGTACTGTATTCCCTTATTCGCACCAAAGAAGCCGGGGTTGCCCAAGAAATCTACTTTCGCATCCACGACGACGGGTCCCCCTTCGACGAGCTGGCCCGGGAATATTCCGAAGGGCAAGAGGCCCAAACTGGCGGTCTGATTGGACCGGTGGAACTCTCGGTCCCCCATCCAGCCCTGGCTCGAATTCTCTCTATCAGCCAGCCGGATCAGCTCTGGCCACCGACTAAAGTCGGAGAATGGTACGTGATTGTGCGCCTAGAAAAGTTTCTCCCCGCTAAGCTAGACGAGAGCACCCGCGCTCGCCTGCTAGAAGAACTCTATTCCACCTGGTTGCGAGAACAGGTAGAGGCAGCGATGCAAGGGATTTACTGAGGCATAGCTGAGGGGGGGGCCAGGGGGCCGCAAAATCTCTGCTTGAGGGCGATCGCAGGCCCCATGGCGCATCAGAACCAACAGCTTGGCCGTTGCGTGTCGGCGGTCGTGCCATGGCTCTAGTTGTCTGGGTTGTTGAAAATGGCTTAACTGAGGCAAAGCGGACAGCGATCGCTGTCCGCTTGATGAACTATGCTCCACGCGCTGCGGCTAACAAACCCCTAGCCCAACGCTTCTGCACCGGAAACCACTTCCAAAATTTCCTGGGTAATGGCGGCCTGACGGGCCTTGTTATAGGACAGGGTCAAATCCTTGGCAAGCTCCTTAGCGTTGTCGCTAGCATTATTCATCGCCGTCATTCGCGCCGCGAGTTCGCTGGCAGCCGATTCTTGTAGGGCCCGCAAAATTTGATTGTTCAGATATAACGGCAGCAGAGCGTTCAGAATCTGCACAGGATCTTGCTCAAAAATCATGTCCTGAGGGAAATCCTGAGACTGGGCTTGCACCTTTTCTCGCTCCACATCCAGATAGCCGCCCCGGGTGGTTAAGCGGAAGATTTCATCGTCAGCCGCTTCCATGCCCTGCAAATCTAGAGGCAGCAGGGTTTGAGTCACAGGCTTGGAGCTCACTAAAGAGACAAAGCGAGTGTAGACTAGCTCCACTCGGTCAACGGTTTCTGATAGAAACAGCGACAGCAGCTCATCAGCGATTTGAGAAGCTTCCTCAGAGGTGGGAATTTGCTCAAGCCCCGTGAAGGAAGCATCGATGGGCTGTTCCCGACGCTTGAAGTACTGGTTGGCTTTGCGACCAACAATTACAAATCGGTAGCCCAGACCCTCTGCAGTCAGCTCCTTAGCGCGCTGCTCAGCCCGGCGAATGACGTTGCCGTTGTAGCCGCCACACAGGCCGCGATCGCCCGAAATGACTAGCAGGGCTACGTTCTCGACCGCTCGCTTTTGGACTAGGGGCAAATCGACATCTTCAAACTGAAGCCGACTTTGAAGGCCGTACAGTACCTGGGCCAGGCGATCAGCAAAGGGACGGGTGGAGAGCACCTGCTCCTGGGCCCGGCGAACCTTAGCGGCAGCCACGAGCCGCATCGCCTCGGTGATTTTGCGCGTGTTCTTGATCGACTTGATGCGATCGCGAATGGCTTTTAAGTTTGGCATAGCGTGTCCTTATTCTTACCAGTGATCGACCAGTGGTTACTAAAAGGCAGGCCCACCGAGCCTGCCTTTTAGTGAGAGTCTAAGCAGCCGCAAACGCCTGTTTAGCTTCCTTGATACTCGATTCGATCATTTCCACGATCTCGTCGCTGAGCTTCTTCTCGCTGCGCACCTTTTCCGCGTACTCAGGCTTGTTGTTGCGGACATAGTCGGTCAGCTGCTTCACGAAAGTAGCCACCTTATCCACTGGGATGTCATCCAGGAAGCCGTTAATGCCGGCATAGATAATAACGATTTGCTCTTCTACGGGCCGGGGGGAGTACTGGGGTTGCTTCAGCAACTCCCTCAGTCGTTGACCACGGGCCAGCTGACGCTGGGTAGCCGGGTCAAGGTCAGAGGCAAACTGAGAAAATGCCTGGAGTTCGTCAAACTGAGCCAGTTCCAGCTTCACCTTGCCGGCTACCTTCTTCATCGCTTTGATCTGCGCCGCCGAACCTACTCGGGACACGGAAATGCCGGCGTTAATAGCCGGTCGCAAACCAGAGTTGAACAGGTCAGAGGATAGGAAGATCTGACCGTCGGTGATCGAAATCACGTTGGTGGGAATGTAGGCGGATACGTCACCGGCCTGGGTTTCGATAATCGGTAGAGCGGTCATGCTGCCCTCACCCAAAGCCTCGCTGAGTTTAGCAGCCCGCTCTAGTAGGCGAGAGTGGAGATAGAACACGTCACCGGGATAGGCTTCGCGACCGGGCGGACGCCGGAGCAGCAGAGACATCTGCCGATAGGCCTGAGCCTGCTTGGAAAGGTCATCGTAGACTACCAGGGTTGCCTGACCTTTGTACATGAAGTACTCAGCTAAAGCCGCTCCGGTGTAGGGAGCCAGGTACTGTAGCGGTGCCGGGTCATTGGCATTAGCGGCTACCACGATGGTGTACTCCAGGGCGCCCCGCTCCCGCAGTACGTCCACGATCTGCGCCACCGAAGAAGCTTTTTGACCGATCGCTACGTAGACACAAATTACGTTTTCGCTCTTCTGGTTGAGGATGGTGTCGATGGCGATCGCAGTTTTCCCGGTTTGACGGTCACCGATGATGAGCTCCCGCTGGCCACGACCGATGGGAATCATCGCGTCAATAGCGGTAATCCCGGTCTGAAGAGGCTCGTATACAGATTTCCGAGCAATAATTCCAGGGGCCGGGGAGTCGATCAGGCGAGTTTCAGAAGACTCAACATCCCCTTTACCGTCGAGGGGGCGCCCAAGGGCATCCACGACCCGACCCAGCATGGCATCACCCACGGGCACGGAGGCAATCTTGCCGGTGGCGGTTACCGGACTGCCTTCTTTAATGTTGATACCGTCACCCATTAGCACGGCACCCACGTTATCTTCCTCGAGGTTGAGGGCGATACCAACGGTACCATCTTCGAACTCCAGCAGCTCACTGGCCATGACGTTCTCAAGGCCGTAGATGCGGGCGATACCATCGCCTACCTGCAGTACGGTGCCGACGTTGGTGACCTTGACCTCCTGGTCGTACTGCTCAATCTGCTGCCGAATGATGCTGCTAATTTCGTCAGGTCTAATGCTAACCATGAAGTTGCTCTCGTAAATCTACGTCAATTTAAATCGTCAAAAAGAACCCCATCAAGCAGCTGCGCTGAGCTGCATGCCGATGCGACGCAGCTGACCACGCAGACTGGCGTCAATCACCTTCGATTCCACCTGAATAATCAATCCGCCGAGTAGAGACGGATCGACCTCAATCGACAGCTCTACCTGACGGGCGTTGGTTAAGCCTTTCACCTTGTCACGAATTGCACTTTGCTGATCGTCACTTAGTTCCGTGGCTGAAGTCACCTCGGCTAGCACGGTCTGATTGAGCTGTCGCAGCAGGGCCCGATACTGCTCTAGAACTTCACCGAGATACATGACTCGGTTGCGATCAACTAGCAGCATTAGAAAATTCATCAGAACAGGATCGCCCTGATCTCCCATGATCTGCTTCAAAACCCCTTTCTTGACGTCTGGTGATGCCAGAGGGCTAGCCAGGAACTGATTGAGAGCATCGGATTCCTTGATCAAACTCAGCAGGCCCGAAGCTTGATCACCAATCTGCTCGGTTAAGTTGCGATCTTTGGCGATCGCCATCAAAGCTTGGGCGTAAGGGCCGGCAATTTCGGCTGTAGCGGTGGTATCTTTCATCCCTTGTTCCCTCCCAATAGAGCAATGCTAGAGTCAGCTAGTCGACGCTTAAGGTCGTCGTTCAAGCGATTAGGTAAATCTGACTCAGCCCGCTGAATAGCTAACTCGGATATCCTCTGACGAAGTTCTCGGATCACCCGATCCTGCTGGGAGCTTAGATCCCGCGCAGCAGTAGCCTTCATCCGCTCCACGTCCTCCTCAGCCTGAGCCAAAATGGATTCTCGGCTGCGCTTAGCGGTTTCCTCAGCGTTGGCTAAGATTTGCTTGGCATCGGCCTTAGACTGAGCAAGCTTCTGCTGCTGCTCAGCCAAAGCAGAGGCAGCCTCTTTCTTACGCTGCTCCGCATCCTTAATTGCCGACTCAATCTCAGCGCGCCGATCCGCCAGCTGCCCGCCTAAAAATTTCTTGCCAAAGTAAACCAGTACGCCAATTACAATGGCGAGGTTGATGATGTTGGTTTCAAGGATGTCAAAGTTGAGACCAAACCCTGCTTCTTCGGTTGCTAAGAACCAGCTAATACTCATTACATATCATCCGTCAACGGCGCATTTTTAGAAGTTCTGATCGGCTTTAATCCAACCAATCCTCTATGGCTCCTGTCAGCATCTAGCGAAGCTAGGCGGCAACAGAATCCAAAAGCTTATCTAGAATCTGGCGGCTAAGATCGTCTACCTGCTGCTGGAGCTGAGCCATAGCGGCCTGCTTTTGCTGATCCAACTCTTGCTGCATCTGCTCTCGCTTGGCCTGGGCCTGCTGCTGGGCCTCAGCAACGCTCTTAGCCGCTATTTTCTGAGCTTCCTCTTGGGCCTCAGCAATCACCGATTGAGCCTTACGACGGGTTTCGGCTAGCTCTTGCTCGTACTGCTTGGTTAGCTGCTTGGCCTTGGCCAAACGCTCTTGAGCATCGACTCGATTTGAGCGCACATAGTTATCTCGCTCATCAATTGCCTTGCCCAATGGCTTGAATAAAACGGCATTGAGAATAACCGTCAAAAGCACAAACTGAACCGCCATCAAAGGCAGCGTTGCGTCAAAGTCAAACAGGCCACCACCGCCTTCTTCAGCGGCTTCCACAGCGAGCAGCCAAATTGAATCCACCATGCCTAACTACCCTCTAAGGGTCTGAACCACAGAAATAAACAAACAACGAAGCGGGGGAGCGATCGCTCCCCCAGGCTGGCTTAAGCAAACGGATTTGCAAACAGCAGCACAAGAGCAACCACCAGACCGTAGATAGTCAGCGCTTCCATGAAAGCCAAGCTCAGCAGCAGGGTGCCGCGAATCTTGCCTTCAGCTTCGGGCTGACGGGCAATCCCTTCTACAGCCTGACCGGCAGCATTACCCTGACCAATACCAGGGCCGATAGCAGCCAAACCTACTGCAAAAGCAGCAGCTAGAACGGAAGCACCTGCGATAATCGGATCCATGTTTTTACCTCGATCTTGATATTTAAACAACGGACGTCACTCATTCCAGAGAGAAAAATTCTCTCAGCACGCTCGGGCGTGTTTAACTGATGCAGCCAAAGCTCATCAGTTGGCAACCAACTGAACAGCCCTCAGGCTATTCATGCTCTTCACCACCATGCCCCTCCATGGCCTCGCCAATGTAGGCCGCCGCCAGGGTCGCAAAGATCAGTGCCTGAATCGCGCTGGTAAATAAACCCAGGATCATTACCGGCAGCGGAATGAACAAAGGCACCAGCAGAACCAGTACAGCAACCACTAGCTCATCCGCCAAGATATTTCCGAACAGACGGAAGCTAAGGGAAAGGGGCTTGGTGAAATCTTCAAGAATATTGATCGGCAGAAGGATGGGGGTAGGCTCGATATACTTGGCAAAATACCCCAGCCCCCGCTTGCTAAAGCCGGCATAGAAGTAGGCCAAGGATGTGAGTAGTGCCAAGGCCACCGTTGTATTGATGTCGTTTGTAGGGGCTGCCAGCTCACCGGCAGGTAGCTTCAGAAGCTTCCAAGGTACCAGCGCTCCCGACCAGTTACAGACAAAAATAAATAGGAATAGGGTGCCGACGAAGGGAACCCACGGGCGGTACTCTTTTTCCCCGATTTGGTTTTTAGCCAGATCGCGCACAAACTGCAAAGCATACTCCATGAAGTTCTGAACCCCAGAAGGAATCCTCTGCACGTTGCGTGTTGCTGCGATAGAGATGCCAATCAACAGCACCATCACGATCCAGGAGGTAAAGAACACCTGCCCGTGGACCTTGAGACCGCCAATATGCCAGTAAAGATGCTGACCAACTTCTAGTTCAGCCAGCGGCAAAGGGGAATAGGCAAAATAATCGATGAACATCTCTATTAAGCTTAAGGTTTGCACAAGGGTCTTCAGAGATGGAGAATGCTACACTAATTCCTCAAGACACCCTCTAAATCCTTCAAAAGGCGGATAAATCAGCTTTTAGGGATGGATGTCCAGAGGGTATAGCCAATCAGCGCAAACTTGTAGGTCAAAAACCCCAGGAAAATGGGTAGAACCTCGAGCTGATGCAGCTGGGTAGCAACCACAATTAGCCCAATGAAGATGGCTAGGCGACTACTGCCCAAGCGGCTACGCTCTCGTCCGAGCTGAGCCACGTTTCGAGTCAACATCCTCAAGTAAACCACACCTGTGCACGCCCCAATGAAATAATTCAGGGCAATGTGGAGGGAATAGGCAGCCCAAACAGAAAAGAAAGCAATACCGGTAAATGCCAGAGTGCAAATCAGCAGGCTTTGCTGAAGAGAGTAGTACTCTGCCATAGCGGTGTCAGACTGAGGCGGAAGGCTTCCGGCGTCCTCAGGATTTGTACTTTGTGAATCTGGTTGGTCTTGAGTTGGACTAGGAGATACGGACACAGAGTCTCCGAAATCTTTGGTGGCATTCGTTTCGTGAGAGTTGGCTGCGGGTGTTTCGGCCCAAGCCAAAGGCGATCATATCACGGCAATAATACTTAACGGTTGTCCTCTCACAAACTTCTAGGACAGGTTGACCAAGGTGAAGGCGGAGGACGTCCAGGCGGTCAGGGACGGTCAAAATCCCAGCAAAACTAGCTGCCGCTCTTGCAAACTCCTCACCTGTTCAAGGGTTAACGGGATGGTACTAAGTAGGGCCCCAACGGTTTGGTTGCCGGCTTCACAGGCCACGATGAAGTTGTACTCCTCCTCTGTGAGGGTGACAATCTGATAGTTGACGTCAAATAGGGTCCGGCTGGGCCAGCCCTCCATACAGGGATTGCGCTCTGGAATCGCGGTTAGAAGCTTGGCGTCGGTCCAGGTTTCCCGTTCAAACGGGGGCTTGACCAGGAAAAATTCAAAGTGGGTAATTTCTGGATCAAGGCGCTCAATTAGGCGATAGCGATCGCGCTCCTCCAGCTGTTCTGCCCGTGCCATCAGTTCAGGGCTGCCCCCCAGCAGTCGTCCCACCTGCCACGCCGCCGGATTCGAGAACCCGACGAACTCTAGCCCTGAGGCGTCGATTAGCTCAAACAGGCTGTCCACGGTGTAGTCCACCTCCTGGGGATGAACGTACATGTCAGCAAAGCACTCATCGCGGGAATTCTCCATTTCCCAGCGGGTTTTTTCCCGCTGCTTGAGGCGATTGTCGTCGGGCAGACTGGCGAAGATGGCTCGACCGACGGCGACCCCATCCCGGTAGTCCCCCCGCCGCTCTCCCTGTAGTAAGGCGATTGCCTGCTGCATCTGGGCAATTTCCCAGCGACCGACGGCGGCGTAGACAAATATGTGGAAGATGCCGCCGGGGGCGAGCTGACGGGCCAGGGCCTGAATACCTCGGTGGGGGTCGGGCAGGTGGTGCAGTACCCCAACGCAATTGATCCAGTCGTACTGCTGGGGCAGCTGATCGGCGTCGTACAGGCTCATCTGCTGAAACTGGGCGCGCTCGGCCCCGGAACGACGGCAGCGCTCGCGGGCGGTAGCGATCGCCCGCTCGCTGAGATCAATACCAGTAACCTCAGCCTCTGGATTAAGGTGCACCAGGTACTCAGTCCCGACGCCGGTACCGCAGCCCGCATCTAATATGCGCACTCCCCGCCCCTGGGGTAGCCGCCCTGCACAAAAGCTATAGGCTGAGGGCCAGTGCCAGCGCCAGTTATACCCCGGTGGTGGGGCATCTAGCAGCGGCTCTGGGGGAAACGGATAGGTGTTGTAGAGCAGCGCTACGGCGCTGCTGACGGACTGAGTAAAATCCATTATCGATAGATATAGTTCAACTGCTTACCCCAGGTCTCTGCTCGTGCTGCCAAAGCCAGCCCTTGCCTTAGGTTAATCTCAATAAAACACCGCGCAAGATCATCAAAAGTTACAAAACTTATCGCGGCTCTCAGGTGATTTACCGATATCTCCTATGATCGCTGAGAGGACTCGCCGCGGAGGCGGTGACACACTTTTTAACAATCCCGTGTTGCGGTCCTGAAACGGTTTAATCTAAGTCCTAGCCAGCAGCGGCTGCGCTCTTTGATCCCTGTGTATTGGAGCTATTCAGCATTCACTAGGCGGGTTTAAAGAGTGGGGGCTAATGCAGATACCTCGTCTGATAATCATTGTCCGAATAGGGAGCCTTTGAGAACGCATGAGTGTTAAAGCAAGCGGTGGAAGCAGCGTCGCGCGGCCACAGCTCTATCAAACGCTACCGGTAGCCACTATTTCCCAGGCCGAACAGCAAGATCGCTATATGGGCCAGGGCGAACTGAATGAGTTGGCCACCTTTTTTAATTCCGGTTTACAGCGCATCCAGATTGCCGAAACCTTAACCCGATACTCGGAGCTGATTGTTTCTCAGGCTGCCAACCGTATCTTTACTGGAGGATCTCCACTGTCCTATTTGGAGAAGCCTGCGGTAGAAAGCCAGTTCGTGGAGAAAACTCGCGGTGGTGCGGTCCTGAACGAGCAAGAAGCTTCTAAGTTGGGAACTGCTACCTATGTCGAGAGCAGCGGTGGTTTTTTTCAGGGCCTAGGCAATCTGTTTAGCTCCACGCCCTCTGGCCCTTTGCCACCCGGATTCCGACCCATCAACGTGGCCCGCTACGGCCCCAGCAACATGACTAAGTCCCTGCGGGACATGAGCTGGTTCTTGCGCTACGTCACCTATGCGATTGTGGCCGGAGATCCCAATATCATTTCCGTGAACGTGCGCGGCCTGCGGGAAATC
>PYEQ01000722.1 GCA_003017785.1 filamentous cyanobacterium CCP5
GCGACAAAACTAAGTACAACCCCGAAGAACTGCTGGTTGCGTCGCTGTCGAGCTGCCACATGCTCTGGTACCTGCACCTGTGCGCCGAGGCCAAGGTCGTGGTTACGGGCTACGTAGACTACCCCATCGGCACGATGATCGAAACGGAGGACGGCAGCGGTCGGTTTTCTAAGGTTTTGCTGCGTCCGGTGGTCACTCTGGCTCCTCAGAGCGATGCCGAATTGGCCAATCAAATTCACGGGCAGGCCCACCAAAAGTGCTTTGTCGCCAATTCGGTCAATTTTCCGGTGCCGTGTGAGCCCACCATTCAGCTCGAACCTTAAGCCTAGTTTTCCGCTGCATATACTGAAACTGCATCAGATTATTGGTTTTATTGATTTAACAGCTCTGCGATCGCCCCTTGGATAAACGCCTCATCCTCAGGGTTTTGGTAGGGGTTACCCGCCCGGTGCCCCCAAATCGAGGGAATGGGCCGGTACTGGGCGCTGGGGATCAGCGCCGCCTCGGCCTTGCAGTCTTCGGGGGTGAAGTAGAGGTCGGTGGTGGCGGGCATGACCAGCGGTTTAGCGGTAATTGCCCCCAGCGCTCTGGCATAGTCGCCTTGGTAAACCGGGTTATCGCTCACGTCGCAGCGCAGCCAGGTATCAATCATCGCCAGCAGGTTGTGGGGGTCGCGCTGGCGGTAGCCCGCCTCCCAGCCGCGCAAAATGTAGTCTTCGAGCGAGTCGTAGCCCCAGGCCAGGTAGGGTTTAGCCCGGTAGTAGGCCTGCGATGCCGCCCAGCTGGCGTAGATCTGGGCAAAGGTGTGAAAGCCGCGATCGGGCGTACCCTCAAAGCGATCGCCGGTCCAGGCCGGGTCGCTGGTAAGGGCGGCCCGCAGGCTGTAGAGAAAAATTTTGTTGTGGTCGGTGGTTTTGGCGGTGCCGCAGAGGGCGGCCAGGCGCCGCACGCGATCGCGGTACAGCGCGGCCCAGTGGTAGCCCTGCTGCGCCCCCATCGACCAGCCATAGACCAGAGCGAGCTGCTCGATCCCCAGGGCATCGATTAGCGCCACCTGCGCCCGCACGTTGTCGTAGTGGGTGAAATAGACGCCAGGGCGCGCTACGGCTGGGTCGTTGCTGGGTGAGGTTGAGAGCCCGTTGCCAAACATATTCACCATCACCACCGCCCAGCGGTCGGGGTTGAGAATGCCGCCGGGGCGCACCAGCCAGTCGACATCGGTGTGCTGTGCCCCGTAGGAGGTGGGGTAGAGAATAGCGTTGGTGCGCTGACCATTCAGCTCGCCATAGACCTGGTACACCACCCTGGTCTCGGGGAGCACCACCCCGCACTGTAGCGGAAAACCTTTCAGCACAAACTGCTCTGGTGTTGCCATCGTCACCCTTAGCTAACTTTGGCCACAATACTGCGATTTACCCGCACATAGCCCGCATCGACGTGCTCAAAGTAGGGCTTGAGCTGCCCGTGGGCCGCTGGCAGCGCCTGGAACGGAATTGACGGATACAGGTGGTGCTCAGCGTGGTACGGCATGTTCCACATTAGCCAACGCAGGGGCCAGAGGGTGAGCGTGGTGCGGGTATTGATCAATGGATTTTCGTCGTTGGGGCAGCCGGTGTGCTCAGCCAGCAGCACAAACCGCAGCACTGGCTGACCCACAGCCAGCGGCAGCACCCAGTAGGTGAACAAAAACCACGGGTGGCCAAGCAGGGTAGAGACCACAATTACTGCAGCATAGGTGAACAGTTGCAGGCGCACCGATCGCACCACCTCACCCTGGCCGCTTTCGGGCAGATAATACATGCCCTCCAGCTGCTCCAGCGCCACTTTGCTATGGCAGCGCACCTTGCCAATCCACCAGGGAATGCCGCTGAGCTGCCAGAGGTAGTTGCCCAGGCTGTGGGGTTTGGGGTCGTCTAGCTCGGGGTCTTTGCCCGGAATTTGGGTGTAGCGGTGGTGCCACTTGTGGTAACGCCGGTAAAAGGTGCTGTTATAGAACGACAGCAGCCCCGCCAGCCAGGCCGCACCGTCGTTAAGGCGAGGGTTAGCAAAGGCCGTGCGGTGGCAGCACTCGTGCATGGGGCAAAACATCAGCGCCAGGCTGGCCCCATAGATGACCAGGGCGGGCAGCGCGATCGCCAGCGGGGCTGTTGCCCACAGGCAGCCGCTAATCGCCATCACTCCCAGATGGCCCAAAAGCTGAATCGCCCCGGCCCGGTTCGACCGCTGATTGAGAATGCTCAACGCCTCGGCAGATAAAACCTGGCGCGGTTGAACCGGCAGCGGACTGAGTTTAGCAGCAGGTGTAGTATTCGTAAGCATGGTTAACGTTCGGGTAGAAAATGCTTTGGCAACATCAGATAATGAGAATGGAAGGTAATCTGCCTGGGTAAGCTCCCAAGCGCTTAGTTCACCTTTCCCACAACGACCTGCTGACTAGAGCAGTCAGCACAACGACCCTCTGCAATGGGCTGCGATCAACTTGTCATAACAAGTGAGCTTAGCACATTATTTTGGGTGGTCAAGCTGCATTTGAGCAGGCCCACCGCCGGTTGATGGTTTCCTGAC
>PYEQ01000723.1 GCA_003017785.1 filamentous cyanobacterium CCP5
AACCCCTCTATATTCGGGCTCTCGGGCAGATAGAGTACCACCGGCTGGCTCAGTTCCGGGACACGCAAATTTTGGGTTGTCACCCGATAGGGGCGGGTGGACTGGATCAGGTTGAGGGCCTGATCGTAGCCATCTTCGCTGAGGGGGCTGGCGGCGGCGGCGGCGTTTGCCAGGGCTTGAACGGCGTCAATGGCCCGGTCTGATTGAATAATCGCCCGGTTGATATCTTGGGCCAGGGCTAGGCCCCGACGAATGTCAATCCGCATAATCGCGCCGGGGTGCTGCCGCAGGACATTCAACAGGGTCAGCCCCTGATCCGAATCAGCTGCGGCCAAAATCAACGCTGCCCGAGCGGCCGAAAATCCGGCCTGTCGGGTCGAGGTTTGGACAACTTCGGATACCTGCTTGAGCAGTAGCTTGCCCTGGGGGGTGTAGAGAAACTGGGCAACGGCTACGACGTCAAAGTCAGCGGGGGCAGTCAATATTTCGCCGATGATGTCTAGCTGCTGGGGGCTAAGTCCGAGAATTCTGACGTATTCCCGCAGCTGCGGACTAAGGAGGCCAGTTTCAGCAAAGGTTTCCAAATCTTCAACGGCGATGGAACGCTCCACAATTCCGTAGGAGATGACGATCCGCTCCGCTGCAGCTACCGCATCGGGCAGCACCCAGACCATGGCCTGCACGGCTACCGCCGCCAGGCCCCATGCCCAGCGCCACCGACCTAATTGCTTGGACCCCTCAAACACGGCGGCTCTCCTTAACGCTGGGGGCTGCGCCTGGCTTCCAAAACGTGGGTCAGCAGACCATCGCAGGCATCCATCAGCAATTCAATCACATAGTCAAATCCGGCCTCGCCCCCGTAATAGGGATCGGGCACTTCCTGATCCTGATGGTGCTGGCAAAAGTTACAAATCAGCTTAATTCGATCATGATATCGACCTTCAGGATCGAGGGCCAAAATACCGGCCAGATTATCCCGATCCATCGCCAAAATCCAGTCAAACGCTTCTAAATCAGCGGCCTGTAGCTGTCGGGCCCGCCCCTTCAGGGTAATGCCTCGACGCCTTGCCGCTGCCGCCATACGGCTATCCGGGGGACTGCCAACGTGGTAGCTAGCGGTACCGGCGGAATCACAAACCACCTCACCCTCTAGCTGCCGTTGGGCGATCAAATGATTCATGATATTTTCTGCCGAGGGCGACCGACAAATATTCCCTAAGCAGACAAATAACAGCTTAGTGGTCACGGTGATTCCTCGATGACGTCACGGGCGATCGCAGCGCCCCTACATGCCCGGCAGATTTAGACCGCCCGTTAGGGTTTCCATCCGCTCCCGCATGGTCGCCGTCGACTTGGCATAGGCGTCCTGCATGGCAGCGGTGACCATATCGGAGAGCATTTCGGCCCCCTCACTGACGGCCTCTGGAGAAATTTCCACCCGACGGGGCTCCTGGTTGCCACTCATGACCACCTTGACCAGGCCACCTCCGGCTTCTCCTTCAATTTCCATTTGTTCTAGCTCTTCCTGGAGCTGCTTGGCCCCTTCTTGAATCTGCTGGGCCTTCTTGAAAGCTTCAGTCAGCTCCTTCATCTTACCGCCCAGTCCAAATCCGAAACCTTGACCTTTATTAGTCATATTGCTTCTAGAACTCTATCTACACAGAAACCGTAATAGCTATCCGATTCTAGCGCTAGGAGGGAATTCCGCATCGGAGAACTGACCCAGCAGCCTGACCTCCGCCTCTAGCTCACAGGCCCACTGATCAGCGACCCGCTGTTGCACATGGCGGATCAGCCTTAGGATATCCGCTGCCTTAGCACCGCCGCAGTTGATGATGAAATTGGCATGGCGATCGGCCACCTGGGCATTGCCAATCCGGTAGCCCTTGAGCCCGCTCTGCTCAATTAGCCAGCCAGCGCTGTGAGGCTTGGGATTGCGGAAGACGCTGCCACAGCTGGGCTTGTCATAGGGCTGGGTGGCGCGTCGCTGTTCTAAATCCGCCTGGGTGTCAGCCATGACGGCCTTCGGATCATGGCCCGGTTCCAGCTGAAAGGTGGCCCGCAGCACCGGGCGGGGATGGGTCTGGAGAATAGAGGTGCGGTAGCGGTAGCCCAGCTGTTCGGGGCCGACGGGGATCAGCCGTTGGGGGCTGGCCGAACTCAGGTCAGTCTCCAGCAGCCAGGCCCGTACCAAGATATCTGCGGTTTCGATGCCGTGGGCCCCTGCATTCATAAAGACAGCGCCGCCGACGGTGCCGGGGATGCCCACGGCCCACTCCAGACCGCGCCAGCCCCGCTTAGCCGCTTTCCAGGCCAGGGTCGGCAGAGGTTCGCCGGCGGCGGCAGTCACCTGCCCCGTGGCCGGGTCAAACTCGGTTTGACGCCAGTGGCGGGTGGTAATCACTAATCCGGGCACCCCCTGGTCGCTTACCAAAAGGTTAGAACCTGCTCCAATCATCGTCACCGGCAGCTGCCGCTCCTGAGCCCAGCGTAAGCTCCGCCGAATGTCTTCTAAGGTGCGGGGAGCTGCCAGCCATTCAGCTGCCCCGCCAGCCCGATAGGTGG
>PYEQ01000724.1 GCA_003017785.1 filamentous cyanobacterium CCP5
AGGTCACCATTGGCATTGGTGATGTCACCGGCCACGGCCTGGAGAGCGGCGTGCTGGCGATCATGGCCCAAACAGCGGTGCGCCTGTTGCGGACATTGAATGTGGCTGACCCGGTTGTCTCGTTTGATACGCTCAACGAGGTGATCTACCAGAACCGGCTACGCATGGGTTCTCTGCGCAACCTATCCCTGGCGCTGATCGATTACCAAGAGGGCAAGCTCGCTATCAGTGGTCAGCATGAGGAGGTAATTGTTATCCGCTCCAGTGGCACCGTTGAGCGTATCGACACCTTTGATCTGGGCTATCCAGTGGGTCTAATTGAAGATATCTCTGAGTTTACGGCTCAGCACTCTGTCGACCTGGCTGTAGGAGATACCGTTGTGCTCTACACCGACGGCATTACTGAGGCGGAGAATTGCGATCGCAAATTCTACGGCCTGGACCGCCTCATTGGGGTAGCGCAGCAGCACTCAACTCAGTCAGCCACCGCTATCCGCGCCGCCATCATCGCCGATATCCACGCCCACATTGGCGACCACACCATCTACGACGACATTACCCTGGTGGTGTTCAAGCGTAGAGTTTAGTAGGAAGACGAATGTTTCAGCTATGATCTAACCAGATGAATGCAACCTACCGCATTGACAACACTCCGGACAGTTTTTGAGGGATGGATTGGAGAAAAGCTATCCACCGCATAGAGTGCAGGTGTAAGCAAAACACGGTGCACCGATGGATAGCCTCAAGAGCATAGTAGCGGGTCTGCTGACGACAGCAGGCCATTTAGCAAACCGCAGCGCCAGTTTTTGATGACGCTGATGACGACGATTTTCGTGGTCTGTGGCCAGGTGAACTACACCAACCTGAGTCGATACAGCGACTACTGTGAGCGAACCTACCGGCGACACTTTGAGGCTGGACTGGGCCTAGAGCGATTGAACCAAGCCTTGATTGAGCAGGTCATTGCCAAGGACAGCCCCCAGATTGCGGTTGTGGATTGCACCTTCACTGAGAAAAGCGGTCGCCACACCTACGGGTTGGACTGGTTCTACAACGGCAAAACCCAGCGGGCCGAACGGGGGTTGGAATGGTCAGTGGTTGCGGTGGTTGATCTGGCGCAGAAGACGGGCTATGCCCTCTCTGCTCAACAAACCGAAGCGGGTTTGGGGGCACAGGAATCCGTCACCACCGAGGGGACCACGCCTCCTAAGAGCCGAGTCGACTTTTACCTGGGGCACTTGGCCTATTGCACCGCCTACTTTCCAGCGACCATTCGCTACGTAGTAGCTGATGGCTTCTACAGCAAGTATAAGTGGGTCACAGGTGTCGTACAACTGGGCTTTCACGCTATCGGTCGGCTGCGCAGTGATGCCAATCTCAAGTTTCTCTATGACGGCCCCCAGAAGCGGCGGGGCAACCGTCGTCGGTATGACGGCAAGGTGAACCTGGCTGAGCCCAGTCGTATCACCTTCGTTGAGACCCTAGAGGAGGGAGTGTCCCTCTACACCGCTGTCGTGTGGTCGGTCAGTCTCAAGCGCCGCATTCGTTTAGCCTATCTGCTCAAGGAGCAAGGAGGGCGACGAAGCTATGTCGTCTTGTTCTCGACCGATATCGACGCTGACCCGATGACAATCTATCGAGGCTACGCGGCGCGGTTCCAAATCGAATTTATCTTCCGTGATGCTCGCCAGTTCACGGGACTAGCCGACTGCCAAGCCCGCTCTCCTGAAGCCCTCGATTCCCATGTCAACGCCAGTTTGATGGCCCTCAATGTGGCCAAAGCCGCCCTGCAAGCAACTCAAGCTAAGGGTGAACCCCCTGAACCGCTCAGTTTCTCTATCGCCTCTCTCAAACGGCAGGCCCTTAATGCCCATCTTCTCGACCTATTTACAGCCACGTTTGCTCTGGAGCCGACTTTGATTAAATCTCATCCCAGCTACCAGACGCTCCTAAATTACGGGGTTATAGCCGCTTAAACGGTCGCTAGGGCTCCTGCATTCTGTCCGAAGTATTGTATCTATAGAATTGGTTAAAAGTTAGGTTGAGCTAGCGATGGTCGTTGGCGTAGCCGCCTCAGAGGAGCTAGACCGACCCCAGAGGGCCATCGCATCAGAAAGAACCCATTCAAGCTGTTCGCAAACGCTCAATATCTTTGATTGGCGGCGCCCCAAACATGCGGGAATATTCTCGACTAAACTGTGAAGGACTTTCATACCCAACCTGATACGCTGCATTAGTTGCATCGGCATCTTCAATCAGCATTAGCCGACGCGCTTCCAGCAGCCTCAATTGTTTCTGGTATTGCAAAGGGCTCATTGAGGTAACTTTCTTGAAATGACGATGGAAGGAAGCAGCAGACATGTTGGCTTGTCCAGCTAGATCCTCAACTCGCAACGACTCTGTGAAATTAGTCTTGAGCAGTTTGATCACCTCAGCAATGCGTTGCATAGTGCTGCCGGATGTCGCAATCTGGCGAACGGCTTCGCTTTGTTCGCCAAGCAAAAGACGGTAATAGGTTTCGCGAACTATCATCGGTGCCAGAAACGGAATATCCTGCGGCGTAT
>PYEQ01000061.1 GCA_003017785.1 filamentous cyanobacterium CCP5
GCGTCTGGTGGTGGAGAAGTTTTCGAACCAGCCTCGCCGCCAGAAAAAGAAAATTAGGCCAGAGGCGATCGCCAGCATCAGCACCCACACCGCCGGATATCCGTAGGTCCAGTCCAGTTCTGGCATATTCCACGGCGACGCCTCTGGATTAAAGTTCATGCCGTAGACCCCGGCAATAAACGTCAGGGGAATGAAAATGCTGGAGATCACCGTCAGCAGTTTCATCACCTCGTTCATCCGGTTGTTGATGGACGACAGGTACACATCCATCAGACTGGAAGCGATTTCTCGGTAGTTTTCCAGAATATCGAGCACCTGCACCACGTGGTCGTAGCAGTCTTGCAGGTAAATCCGCATCTCAGCGCTGAGGAAGGTGCTGCCGTCGCGAATCAAGCTGTTGATCACGTTGCGCTGGGGCCAAAGCAACCGCCGCAGCTTCATCAGCCGACGACGCAAATCGTGGATTTCTTCGATGGTTTTGCGGCTCGGATTGGCAACCACTTCGTCTTCCAGTTCTTCGATGTATTCTCCCAGGTCTTCTAGCACCGGAAAAAAGCTGTCGATGATGGTGTCGAGTAGGGTGTACATCAGGTAGTCGGCCCCCTGGGAGCGAATCAAGCCGATGTTGTTGCGGATGCGATCGCGCACTGGCCCAAAGCAGTCCCAGCTAGCCTCTTCCTGGAAGGTCAGCAGCCGCTTTTCCCCCAGCACAAAGCTGACCTGTTCGCTAGTGAAGCCCTTACCGGAGGGCTTAGGGCGTACCATCTGCATGATTACCAGCAGGTGGTCTTCGTAGTAGTCCACCTTGGGGTTGTGGGGCACGTTAACCACGTCTTCGAGCAACAGCGGGTGAAGCTGGGCGCGATCGGCCACGTGACGCAAAACCTGTTCGGTGCCCAGGCCGCGAATATCCAACCAGAAGACCGCGTCTTGATTCAAAAAGTGGTCAACGTCGTCTAGGGTCGCGGCCCGCTGGACAGCTTTGCGGGAAGAGTAATTGAGCAGCAGCAGTTCAGTGGATTCGGCGTCGTCGGGAATGTTTAGAGTGCCTGGAGCGCTACCTGGCAGGTTGTAGTTATAGGCCAGATCCTCATCGTCATCATCGTCGTCATCTACTTCCTCTACGGTGTAGTCTTCGTCCGCGAGGTCGGGCTCAGGTAGAGCCATCGTGAGTTGCTCTGGGGCAGAGCCAGAATATTGTGAGAGAGGATACTTATTGCGTTTGCGCTTGCGGCGGCTCATGGGAATTTACCGAATCTCCGCCCATAGCATAAGGGGCACAGCCGTAGCTGCGCCCCTGTCTAAAGCGTTGAAGAAGGCTTAGCCTTCTATTCCTAGCCCTTTTTCCCAGCAGGAGAAAGGGGGCCAGAAGCAAGTCCCTCTCCCCTCTGTAGGAAGTGCAAAGCGCTATGGGAGAGGGACTCAGGGTGAGGGAGTAAGGGACTACATCATCCCCATGCCGGGCATGCCCATGCCGCCCATGCCGCCCATGCCGCCCATGCCACCCATGCCGCCCATGCCGGGATCGCCAGCGGGGGGTTCGGGTTCAGGCAGTTCGGCCACCAACGCTTCAGTGGTCAGCACCATGCCCGCGACGGAGGAGGCATCCTGCAGGGCCGAACGTACCACCTTGGCAGGGTCAATGATGCCCGCCTGGATCAGGTCTTCGATTTCTCCGGTGAGGGCGTTGTAGCCCATGGGGAACGTCTGGGCGCGGACTTTCTCCACTACCACAGAACCTTCCTGACCGGCATTGTCGGCAATCTGACGCAGGGGCGCTTCTAGAGCCCGCATGACGATATCGACGCCAATCTTCTCCTCAGCCACGGTGAGGGAATCTTTGAGGCCCTGGAGCTGACTGGCCAGATACAGCAGGGTGGTGCCGCCGCCGGGGACGATCCCTTCTTCTACAGCGGCCTTGGTGGCGCTGAGGGCATCTTCGATCCGCAGCTTGCGATCTTTGAGCTCAGTTTCGGTGGCCGCACCGACCTTGATCACGGCGACGCCGCCCGCCAGCTTCGCCAGCCGCTCTTGCAGCTTTTCCTTGTCGTAGTCGGAGTCGGTGCGCTCCAGTTCTTGACGAATCTGGGCGACTCGCTTGTCGATGTCGGGCTTGTTGCCTGCCTCAGACACGATGATGGTGGTGTCTTTGGTGATGGTGACTTTGTTGGCGGTGCCCAACATATCCATGGTGGCGGTGTCTAGGCTGAGGCCGACTTCTTCGGAAATCACCTGACCACCGGTCAGCACGGCGATGTCTTGGAGCATGGCCTTGCGGCGATCGCCAAAGCTAGGCGCTTTCACAGCGGCGGCATTTAGCACGCCTCGGGCCTTGTTCACTACCAGGGTAGCCAGGGCTTCCCCTTCGATGTCTTCGGCGATGATCAGCAGCGGGGCACCTTCGCGGGCGATTTTCTCCAGGACGCCCACCAGGTCCTGAATGGAGCTGATTTTCTTGTCAGTAATCAGAATCCGCGCCCCTTCCAGTTCCGCGATCATTCGCTCCTGGTCGGTAACGAAGTAGGGGGACATGTAGCCGCGATCGAACTGCATGCCTTCGACTACGTCCAGTTCGGTGTAGAGAGACTTGGACTCCTCAACGGTGATCACGCCGTCCTTGGAGACTTTGTCCATGGCCAAAGAGATCATCTTGCCGACCTCTTCGTCGCTGCCAGCCGATACCGTGGCCACCTGCTCGATCGCGTTGCCTTCCACCGGCTTGGCGATGCTAGCGATTTCTTTCACCAGCTGATTCACAGACTTCTCAATGCCACGTCGCAGGCTCACCGGGTTGCTGCCCGCTGCCACGTTCTTCAGACCCTCTTTGATCATTGCCTGGGCCAGTACCGTGGCGGTGGTGGTGCCGTCACCTGCCAAATCCTTGGTCTTGGAGGCCACTTCCTGCATTAGACGGGCGCCCAGGTTCTCGAACGGGTCTTCTAGCTCGATTTCTTTGGCGATGGTGATGCCATCGTTAATAATTTGCGGTGCACCGTATTTTTTCTCAAGCACCACGTTACGGCCCCGAGGGCCGAGGGTGATCCTGACTGCATCCGCCAGGGCATTGACGCCGCGTTCGAGCGCCTGCCTGGAGGACTCATCAAATGAAATGAGTTTTGCCATGTCCTGCCTTTCGTCTCTCTCTGCAACTGAAAACCTAGCACTCTATATGAGAGAGTGCTAACCCAAGTACATTATCCCTGTCATGGGCCGCAGGTAAGTCGCGAAAACCGATCCGGTAGCGGTGAGTTTGGATGCTGGCCTGGCTATTTCAGCTCGGAAGGCCAGCCATGGGACCAGATCTGCCCCTGGGTTTTGGCTGGGAAAATAATCCTGATTTCTCGGGACTGTGGGTGGGGAAGGGGCGCAACAGACAACAAAATTTAGGAGTAGGGAGTCTCAGACCGTGATAGCATCACCCTGCTTAGAAAAAAGCTCTTTTTGACTATTTCAGCCAGAATCAGAAATTTTTAGCAGTTGAGAGGAAAAACCATGACCTCCGCTTCATTTAGCCCCAATGAGCAAGCGTTTCTGACCAAGGTGATGCAGAAGGCGAGCCTGCCTGATATTTACGATGCCCGTGATGTCACCATGGTCGTTTTTCGTACCCTGAGGGACATGATGTCGTCGGAAACCTCCGAACGCATCCAGGCCTCCTTTGCCGATGAGCAGCTAGCCCAGCTTTGGAAGGAAGAGAACCCGATTGTTTCGTTTTTGAGGAACTTTCGCTCTCCCCTCGACATTGATACCGAAACCTTTCTGCGGCGGGTGCGCCAGGAAGGGGGGGTGCCTAAAAACGTGACCGCTGAGGCCGTGGTGATTGCTGTATTTTCAACGGCTCGGGAAGAACTGCCCCCTGAGCGGGCCCAGGAAATCTCTGCGATTCTGCCAGATGGTTTGAAGGTGATGTGGGAGCAGATTTAGGGTTCAGCTTGTAGATTAGGGTCTTTTTAAGCTACAGCTCCAGTCTTGGATGGTTGCTTGGGCAGCGGCTTCGCTTTGCTGTTCAAGCTCCGCTGGCTGGGGCTGTAGCTTTCCAGTAGCGGCATATTTGATCAGGGCGGCGATCTCTCGGGCCATCAGCAGGTAGGGTTGATTGCGCCAGTGGTCGCCTGATTCTATGGCGACCGGGTGAGAAATTACCTCAAAGCCAAAGCTTTTAAAGACCCAATGCGATCGCACCTGGTGGGGACGATCGGTGATCAGCAGAATCCGGTCAATGCCCTGGGATTCGAGAATAGTCTTCGAAAACAGGCCGTTCTCCCAGGTGGTTCGGGAGCAGCGTTCTCCCGCCAGGGCCGTTTTGGGAATTCCCATATCCCATAGCCGATCTAGAATCGGGGGTGAATCTCCCATGCCGCTGACGAAGATTTTTTCGGAGCGTCCTGCCTGCAACAGCTGAGCTGCAACCTGAGAGCGTTCAATGCGATGGTTTTCACCGCGGCCCAGAACGACGATCGCATCTACGGTGGCTCCATTATCTGCTGGCAGCAGGCTGAGGAGTCCGTTCGTCGTCATCCACAGCAGCAGGGGCGAAGCCGCCAGGACCAGCCCTAACCCGATGCTCCACCGCAGCAGGGGATGGGACCGGGGGCGGTTGAAGGTTTTCAGGCAGGACGTGCAGAGATAGCGGTGCTGCTGGGTGGGGCGGTGGGCGATCGCTCGGCTATGGCAGGCGGGACAGCGCATAATTTACCCGGCATACGTCTTGCCCAAAGCTAACCCAAAAATAATCGATAGGCCGGATTTAGGTTTTCGTCCCAGTAGGGATAGCCTAGACCGTCCAGGAACGCCTGCCACTGGGCCATTTCTGCCTGGGGCACCTGAATCCCGGCTACGATCCGGCCATAGTCAGAACCGTTGTTGCGGTAGTGGAACAGGCTGATGTTCCAGTCGGGGCTCATGGCATTGACGAACTTCATCAGGGCACCGGGGCGCTCGGGAAATTCAAACCGATACAGCAGCTCATCCTGGGCCAGGGGAGACTTGCCCCCGACCATGTGGCGCAGATGCATTTTGCTAAGTTCGTCGTCGGTCAGATCCAGGGTTTCAAAGCCCTGTTCTTTAAAGCGCTGGGCCATCTGCTGGGCGTCTTCCCGGTTGGCCACCTGCAGCCCGACGAAGATAGGGGCGGCGTGTTTGTCGGCGATGCGGTAATTGAACTCCGTCAGGTTGCTTTTCCCCATACATTCGCAGAACCGCCGCAGGGTGCCGGGTTTTTCGGGAATGGTGACGGCAAAGATGGCTTCTCGCCGCTCCCCCAGTTCCGCCCGCTCTGCCACGAACCGCAGGCGATCGAAGTTCATGTTGGCTCCGCAGGCCACTGCCACAAGGGTTTCCCCTTGAATACCGCTGGCTTCGGCATAGAGTTTGGCACCGGCGATCGCCAGCGCCCCGGCGGGCTCCAAAATCGAACGGGTGTCTTCGAATACGTCTTTGATGGCGGCGCAGGTGTCGTCGGTGCTCACCAGCACGATATCGTCCAGGAGTTCCTGACACAGCCGAAAGGTTTCGACCCCCACCTGCCGCACTGCCACTCCATCGGCAAATAAGCCCACCTGATCCAGCTTTACCCGCTCTCCCGCCGCCAGGGAGCGGCGCATGGCGTCGGCATCCACCGGTTCCACGCCGATGATTTTGATCTCCGGGCGCAGCCGCTTCACATAGGCGGCAATCCCGGAAATCAGGCCACCTCCACCGATCGCCACAAAAATTGCATGGATGGGCTGGGGATGCTGCCGCAGAATTTCCATGCCGATGGTGCCCTGGCCGGCGATTACATCCGGGTCGTCGAAGGGGTGGATGAACGTGAGGCCCTTTTCGGCCTCTAGCTGGCGAGCGTGGGTGTAGGCGTCGTCGTAGGTTTCACCAAACAGCACCACCTCGCCGCCCCTGGCCCGCACCGCATCTACCTTGAGCTGGGGGGTCGTGGTGGGCATGACGATGATGGCGCGGGTACCCAGCCGACTTGCCCCGAGGGCCACCCCCTGGGCGTGGTTCCCGGCTGAGGAAGCCACTACTCCTCGCGCCAGCGCTTCGGGAGACAGCTTGGCCATCTTGTTGTAGGCTCCCCGCAGCTTGAAGGAAAACACCGACTGGGTGTCTTCCCGCTTCAGCAGCAGCCGATTGCCCATCCGTATCGATAGATTTGGGGCTAGTTCCAGGGGAGTTTCTTGTGCCACGTCGTAGACAGAGGCCGTGAGAATGCGTTCGAGGTAGTCGGAGGGCATGGGATCGGAGGAGATGATGGCAGCGCGATCGCGCCTTGAGCACAAAAGCTTATTCTATGGTGTGGAAGGTGGCCGTTTGGCCTTGGGAAACCATTCGGCCTAATCCCCAGTGGGAATCGCCATTGCCATCAGGACATCATGACTATGCACCACAAATTCTCCGGCTGGGGCTGGCTACTCCTGGGCTGCCTGTTCTTTGGACTGGTTATTCGCTGGTGTGCTCTGACCAGCTTGGTCTACTGGCACGATGAGGCGTATACCTCCTTGCGGATTGCGGGCCGTACAGGGATCGAGCTGCACAATCAACTTTTTACGGGTTCGGTGATCTCCGTTGCGGATCTCAGGCCCTATCAGATCCTCAGCCCGGATCGGGGGCTGGGGGCCACGGTGCGGTCTCTGATCATTGAGGATGTTCAGCATCCGCCTTTGTACTACGCCCTGGTGTGGGCCTGGGCCAAGTTGTTTGGCAGTGGAGTCTGGGCCGTTCGCAGCCTGTCTGCGCTGATTGGGGTGCTGGTGCTGCCCGCTGCTGGGTGGTTGGGCCGAGAGCTGTTCCGCGATGTCAAGAATTCTAGGCTGACTAGCGGTTTGCTGGTGGCCCTGGTAGCCGTTTCTCCCTACCAGCTGCTGTTTGCCCAGGAGGCTCGCGAATATGGGCTGTGGACGCTGACGACGGTGCTTGCCAGCGCGGCCCTGGTGCGATCGCTGCGGCTCAACACCCTCGGCAGTTGGGGCCTGTACGCCCTGATCCTGACCGCTGGCCTCTATACTCACCTGTTTACGGTTCTCACGCTGCTGGGCCATGGGGTCTACAGCCTGATCGTTGGCGGCCGGCACTGGCGTAGACTGCTGAATTTTGCCCTGGCGCTGACCGTAGCTGGGGCTGCCTTTGCTCCGTGGCTGTGGCTGGTCCTTAACCCCCATGCCCGCCAGGGGGCCAGCTGGACAGCGGTGCCGGTGCCTCTGACAGTTACTCTCAAAGGCTGGGCCAACCATATCCTGCGGGCATTTACCCTGCCCCCGGCTGACTATAGCCTGCCGCCGCTGATGCTTTACGGGCTGCTGCCGCTGCTGCTGATGTTGCTGGTCTACAGCCTGTTTTATTTGATACGCACCCAGCCTTTTTCGACCTGGGGTATGCCCGTGATGCTGATGGGGTCGGCGTTTTTGCCCCTGGCGCTGCTGGATCTGGTCAAGGGGGGGCAGCGATCGCTGCCCAGTCGCTATCTGATTCCCCTGTATATCGGTCTCTTGATTCCCATTGCCTACTTGTTTGCCCAGAAAGTGTTTGCCCAGAAAGTGTTTGCCCAGAAAGTGCTCAGTCGGAGGCAGCGCGATCGCCTGATCTGGGGGAGCCTCTGTGGATTATTCATCGGCATTAATGTTTGGGCCTGTCTGGGGGTCGCCCGAGCCACTACCGCCTGGACCAAGGACATTAATTACAATCTGCTGTCAGTGGCAAAGGTGATTAACGCTGCCCCGAGACCGCTGCTAGTGGGGACGGTATTTGGCATCAATACCGGCACGATGCTGGCCCTGAGCCACTATCTCAAGCCCGAAACCCGCCTTCAGCTGATCGACGATCGCTATGTGCCCGACTTTCTCAACCTGCCGACCCTGTCGGACAACCCTGGCAGCGTGTTTCTGCTGAACGGAACCATGCAGCTACGATTTTGGCTGGGGCGAGAAAACGATCTGACACCAGAGGTTACCTACTCTGATTTATTCTTGACCCTGTGGCGGTTCGCGCCTGACGCCGAGATTGCTGATTAGCCCCTACTTTTCCACCTATGGCTTCTGTCGTTCTGATAACCGGTAGTTCCTCTGGTATTGGCAAGGCCCTGTGTCAGGAGTTTTCACGCCGGGGGTGTCGGGTGATAGCCACGGCCCGCCAGTTAGAGTCCATTGCTGACCTTAAGGAACAGGGCATGGCTACCTGGCCATTGGATGTGAACCAGCCAGAACAGGTACGGCAGACTGTGGCCGAGATACTGGCGGCAGAGGAACGCCTTGATATTTTGATTAACAACGCCGGATTTGGACAGTTTGGGCCGATGCTGGACGTGTCGCCAGAGCAGATGCAGGCCCAGTTTGAGACCAACGTTTTCGCACCGCTGTTTCTGATTCAGCAGGTAGCCCCGATCATGGGCCGCCAGGGCAGTGGGCTGATTGTAAATATGGGCAGCATTTCTGGGGTAACTTCTACTCCCTTTGCCGGAGCCTACTGCGCCAGCAAAGCTGCCCTCCACGCCTATTCCGACGCCCTGAGAATGGAGCTGGCCCCGTTTGGGATTCGGGTTGTCACCATACAGCCCGGTGGGATTGAGTCGGGGTTTGGGGAGGTAGCGGCTGAGAACATCAGGCTAGGAGCAGAGTCCTGGTATGGGGCGATCGCTGACCACATCCAGGCCCGCGCCACCCTTTCCCAGCAAAACGCCACCCCTACAGAGGAGTTTGCAGAAAAGCTGGTCGCCGCTCTACTCCAGCCCCAACCGCCCGCCATGATTCGTCTGGGCAAAAAGAGCTTCCGACTCCCCTTTTTGAAACGTTGGCTACCCACCTTTCTACTCGACAGGATTCTCAAAAAACGTTTTGGTCTAAATGAACTGAAAGAACCCCAAAAGCCTTAATCCTGTGTCTATTCCGAGCCTGTCTATGGAGGTGGGCGGTGCCCACCCTACTAACGACTACGAGCTGGCTTCGGCTCCGCTCAGCCAGCAGTCGGCTCCGCTCAGCCAGCGGTCGGCTCCGCTCAGCCAGCAGTCGGCTCCGCTCAGCCAGCGGTCGGCTCCGCTCAGCCAGCAGATAACCTCCGTCGCTCCCTGAGCGTAGTCATTGGCTTGCCGCCACGCAGGGGCTAGGGAGCAATGACAAAGAGTAGACCGCCCTGTTTAGCAGCTCAAGTCCCTATACTTGTACACTGACGCCGAAATATTGCTCGTAGTCCGACAACCGTAGTCCAAAGCCCATGTCATCCATTCGCCAGCTCCACCAACAGCTCGTCAGCAAAGAACGTACGGCTGAAGAAATTACCCAGGACTACCTCCAGCGCATCGAGTCCTTAGAGCCCCGGATCAAGAGCTACCTGACGGTGACTGCCGAGGCAGCGATCGCCCAGGCCCAGGCCGTCGATCAAAAAATTGCGGCAGGGGAAGACATCGGCCTGCTGGCAGGAATTCCGATGGGCATCAAGGACAACCTCTGTACCCTCGGCGTCCGCACCACCTGCGCCTCGCGGGTGCTGGAGAATTTTATCCCTCCCTACGAGTCCACCGTCACCCAGAAGCTCAAGGATGCCGGGGCGATCATGCTGGGCAAGACTAATCTGGACGAGTTCGCCATGGGCAGCTCCACGGAAAACTCCGCCTACCAGATCACGGCGAATCCCTGGGACACAGAGCGAGTGCCGGGGGGATCCTCTGGCGGGTCGGCGGCGGCGGTGGCAGCGGATGAATGTGTGGTGTCCCTCGGTTCAGATACGGGCGGTTCCATCCGTCAGCCCGCCTCCTTCTGCGGCGTGGTCGGTATGAAGCCCACCTACGGACGCGTCTCCCGCTATGGGCTGGTGGCCTTTGCCTCGTCCCTGGATCAGATTGGGCCGCTGGCGCCCACGGTGGAAGACGCGGCGATTTTGCTCCAGGCGATCGCCGGTTACGACCCCCGCGACTCCACCAGCATCAAGCGGGACGTGCCGGACTACCTGGGCAACTTGCAAAAGACCTCCGGCAACCTCAAGGGCCGCAAGGTCGGGGTGATTACCGAAACCTTTGGGGAAGGCCTGGATGCCACGGTGAAGGAAAAAGTCGAGGCGGCGATCGCCCAGCTCAAAGACCTGGGCGCAGCCGTGCAGGAAATCTCCTGTCCCCAGTTCCGCTCTGGCCTGCCCACCTACTACATCATTGCCCCTTCGGAAGCGTCTTCGAACCTGGCCCGCTACGACGGCGTCAAGTACGGCGTCCGCAGCGACGACTCCAGCCTGATGTCCATGTACACCAAGACCCGCGCCCAGGGGTTCGGCCCTGAAGTAAAGCGGCGGATCATGATTGGCACCTACGCCCTGTCGGCAGGCTACTACGACGCCTACTATTTGAAAGCGCAGAAAGTCCGCACCCTCATCAAACAGGACTTCGAGCGGGCCTTTGGGCAGGTGGACGTGCTGGTGTGCCCCACCGCCCCGACGACCGCTTTCAAGGCGGGGGCCGTAGACGATCCGTTGAGCATGTACCTGCTGGACCTGATGACGATTCCGGTGAACTTAGCCGGACTACCTGCCATGAGCCTGCCCTGCGGCTTTGACGACGATGGCCTGCCGGTAGGCTTGCAGTTGATTGGCAATGTCCTGCAAGAAGACCTGCTGTTTGAGGTGGGCTCCGCCTATGAGCAGGCCACCGACTGGCACCAGCAGCATCCCAAACTGGCCTGATGGCGGGGGTAGCCCAGCGGGTTCTGCAAATTCTAGGGCTGGGGGCCACTGCCTACCTGGCGCTCTGCGCTCTGCTCTGGGTCTATCAGCGTCGGCTGATCTTTTTCCCGCAGGCAGAACTAACCCTGACCCCAGCGGACTTGGGGTTGGCCTATGAAGATGTGTGGATTCCGGTCGGGGAAGGCCGAATCCACGGCTGGTGGCTACCCAGTGGTCAACCTCAGGGGTTAACTCTGCTCTACCTACACGGCAACGGCGGCAACGTCAGCACCAATCTGCCTAAAGCCGCTACTTTTCAGTCCCAGGGGTTCTCGGTGCTGCTGCTCGACTATCGCGGCTATGGTCGCAGTTCTGGCCCCTTCCCCAGCGAAGCCCGCCTATATGCCGATGCCCGCGCTGCCTGGAACTACCTGACCCAAACCCGCAGCATTTCCCCGCAGGCCATCGTCCTGTTTGGCCACTCCATCGGCGCGGCGGTAGCGATCGATCTGGCGGTGGCCAAACCCGATGCTGCTGCCCTGATTGCCGAGGGAGCCTTTACCTCGATCAAAACCGAAGCACAATCGGCAGGCTATGGCTGGGTGCCCTTAGATCTGCTGCTCACCCAGCGGTTTGAGAATGTTGCCAAAGTCCCCCATCTGCAAATGCCGGTGCTCTACATCCACGGCATCGAAGACACAACCATCCCCCCGGCTTCAGCGGAAATTCTCTACGACCTCACCTCGGAACCGAAGCATCTCTGGCTGCTGGAGGGAGCTGGCCACAACAATTTTCTAGAGGCGGCGGGAGCAGACGTTTACGGGCAGAAAACGCGGCATTTCCTCGAAGAAATCGCTGATTTACCCAGTTTGGGTTCCAATCACTTGTAAAACCAATATTCCTATATTGGGCAGCGACGCCTATGCCTCTGGGGGCAAACTGATTCTGCCTATCGAAGCTGCGGATATTGCACTGGGCGCAAGCCTTGCGGCCCTACCGTTCGACTGCGCTCACGGCACGCCCCTGACCCCTGACCTCTTCCCCTCACCACCCTTAACATTTGTTACATTGAATCGAATCCTTTCAAGGCTTGTCCATGCTGAAGCGCACCTATGCCTGGATTGAAGGTTGGAGTCATTCTGCCCGTAGCGAATGGGTGCTGTTTTTGGTGGCGATCGCCGAATCCTCCGTTTTCCCGATTCCACCGGACGTGATGCTGGTGCCCATGTGTGGGAGCAACACCGGGAAAGCCCTGCGCTTTGCTGCTATTTGCGGAGCTGGTTCGGTGCTGGGGGGGATTCTCGGATACGGCATTGGCCTGTTCGCCTTTGATGCGGTGGGTGAGCCCTTGCTGAATTTTTACGATCCGAATCATCAGGTTTTTGCCCAGATCGAGCAGATTTATACCCGGTGGGGCTTTTGGGGGGTGCTCACGGCGGCGATTACGCCGATTCCCTATAAGCTGTTCACCCTGGCCTCGGGTCTGTTTCACTTCAGTTTTGGGCTATTTGTGCTGGCCTCTGTCATCGGGCGCAATCTTCGCTACTTTGCCGTAGCCGGGCTGATGAGCTGGGGCGGCGATCGCCTGCGGGACTGGATGGGAGAGAACTTCGAGCTAGTGGCCGGTAGCATCCTGGTCTTTCTGGTTGGCAGCATCGCGATTTTAAAGTTTCTCTGACTCGGCTGAGAACCAGCTACTAACTCTGAGGGCAAGCGCCTATTCTAGGTGGAATCCCTGAAGCTTTCTTTACCTCCATGGCGCGTCTTTCTGTCGAACTCGATCGCTTCTTTTTTTCCAGCCCAAGCCGCGAGAAGGTGACGTTGGGCGATATTCTCACCCTGGCTGGGGAGCGAACATTTGGGTTTTTGTTTGTGCTGCTGGCCCTGCCCTCGGCCCTGCCGATTCCGGCTCCGGGCTATTCGGTGCCCTTTGGTATCGTCATGTTCCTCCTGGCGGTGCAGCTAATTGCCGGGCGCAAGCGGCCCTGGATGCCCCAAAGCTGGCAGACCAGAGCCTTTGAGCTGAATCAAATCCAAGCTGTCCTTAGCAAGGGACTGCCCTGGTTACAGCGGCTAGAGGCCCTGTCTCGTCCCCGTCTGACCTACATCTGCACTAGCCTGCCAGGACGGGTGGTGATTGGTTCAGCGATCGCCCTGATGTCCATCTCGATGATGATTCCGATTCCCGGCACCAACACCCTGCCCGCCATGGGCATTTTCGTCACCGGCTTTGGCCTGCTCGACGATGACGGATTTATCAGCATCGGCGGCCTGACCCTCTGCGTCATGGGCCTGATTCTCACCAGCCTGATTCTGACATTTGGCTACGAAGGGGTGAAGCTGGGGATTGAATATCTGAAGGGATTTATTTAACCGCCGTGCAGCAGCACCGTGATTAAGGGCAACAGGCTCAACATCAGCCCCGGGCCGGTGGCCGTACCCGTAGTTTCAAACCCGCTCGCCGGAGGCGAAATCAAGGCCTCGATCCGCTGCTCTAAACGGCTACGGGAATCGTGGCTAAAGGCTTCTAGCGTGGCTGGGGGGCGGTTCAACGGCAGGGCCAGCAGCTTCACCAGCACCTCCGCCAGCAGCAGCCCATC
>PYEQ01000725.1 GCA_003017785.1 filamentous cyanobacterium CCP5
GTTCTAACTACAGTGGTGGTCGAGACCACCTCTGTAGTTATAACCACTACTTCACGCCCGTCAAACCAGACATCGGTGTTGCGGAGCTGAGCAGCCATTCCTCCCCCCTTGACCAGCACCGCCTGAGGACCGAGCTGGTGGATGCGGCGGGCAGCGGCTTCCATATCTGCCAGCGTTGAAATCTCTAAGCCGCTGAGCAATTGGGCTTCATAGCGGTTGGGCGTGAGCACGTGGGCCTGGGGAATGAGCCGGCGGGTGAGAGTGGCGATCGCGTCATCGTCAATCAGCTGTGCCCCGGTGCGCGACACCATCACCGGATCGACCACCACCGGAATGGCCTGAGGCAGCGAGGCTAGAGCCTGAGCCACAGCTTGAATAATGCCCTGGTTGAGCAACATGCCGGTTTTGATCGCCTGTACCGCAATATCACCAGTAACAGCCTCGATCTGAGCGATGACGGCCTCGGGCGGCAGCGCATCGACCCGCGTTACCCCCAATGTGTTCTGGGCGGTGATGCAGGTGAGGGCGCTGGTGCCGTGGACCAGGTGAAAGGCGAAGGTGCGCAAGTCAGCCTGAATGCCAGCCCCACCGCCGCTGTCAGAGCCAGCGATGGTGAGGGCCGCAGGCCAGGGAGGCGGCGTGGTCATCACTAGCGGTTGTTGTTAGGCCGTCGCCGCTGCAAAAACTCAGGAATATCTAGCCCTGCCCCCAGACCGCTGGAGCCACTGCTGGCCGGAGGGGTAATGGGTGGAGTTGATAGCCTTCGCTTGAAGGGGGTGACACGAGCCACGTCGAGCTCAGGCTGCGCGCCAGCCCGGTTGTTAAAGCCAGTGGCAATCACGGTGATGCACACCTCGCCCTGCATGCGCTCGTCGATCACGGCACCAAAGATGATGTTGGCGTTGGGGTCAACCCCTTCGTAAATGATCTCGGCGGCTGCATTAACTTCGTGAAGGGTGAGATCGGAGCCACCGGTCACGTTGAACACGGCCCCGGAAGCCCCGTCGATGGAGGACTCTAGCAGCGGGGAGGAGATCGCCGCGATCGCCGCTTCTCGCGCCCGTGACTTGCCCGACCCCATGCCAATCCCCATCAGGGCCGTGCCCGCATCGGCCATAATGGCCCGCACATCGGCAAAGTCGACGTTGACCAAACCGGGGATCGTAATAATGTCAGAGATGCCCTGCACCCCTTGGCGCAGAATGTCGTCAGCGGTGCGAAACGCCTCCTGCACCGGAGTTTGCTCGGAGATCACCGACAGCAGCTTATCGTTGGGGATGATAATGAGCGTATCGACCCGGCCCTGCAGTGCAGCGATGCCCTCATCGGCCTGATTCATGCGGCGACGCCCCTCAAAGGTAAAGGGGCGGGTGACGACACCAACGGTCAACGCTCCCACTTCCTTAGCCACTTCAGCCACGATGGGGGCGGCACCCGTGCCGGTACCGCCACCCATGCCGGCCGTAATAAACACCAGATCGGACTCTTCCAGGGCGGCGGCAATTTCTTCGCGCGACTCCTCGGCGGCTTTTTGGCCAATGGCCGGGTTGCCCCCTGCGCCTAGCCCGCGGGTCAGCTTCTGACCAATGTGCAGGCTGTTGGTCATGGTGTTGGTATCGAGGGCCTGGGCGTCGGTATTAACCGACCAAAACTCAATGCCGGCCAGGCCACTGCTAATCATGCGGTTGACGGCGTTGCAGCCGCCGCCGCCGACCCCAATCACCTTAATGCGGGCGACGCTACTGGGCAAAGCCGTGTTGTTGGTGTACGTTTCTCCGGGCATAGCTCTGGCATTGTGGGGTTGACTGGAGTTACGCTCGCCGTGGCTAAACGGGTTAGACGGGCTAGCGAAAGCGGTCACAGCATCAGCCGACGAGCGCGGATCGGAGGGGACAGATTCTGCCTGGTGAGACAAATAAGCCTCGTAGTCAGCGCCGCTGTGGCCAGCACCATTGCCGTGGGGGTCGTCGGGGAGCATAGAAGTTAAGGCCGTAGACAATATATTAATTACCCGTACTAGATAACCGAAGATAGCACCTAAGTCCTGAAATCTAAGCCCCGGCTGATTCTAGACAACTATAGAGTACTTCGCTGGAAAAAACCAAATCGCGTTGGCAAGTCTTAAACTACTGATTTAACCACTGAAACCCCAAAAATAAACGCCCCTGCAAAAATATGTTGAGTCAATTTTGAGTCAAAACTATCTCCGTCAACGCAGCATAGGGCTGAGGGCTGTTTTTCATCGGGCCAAGACCCTCAGTAGCTTAGGGTTGGGGGGTGGGTTCTGTCGATGGGGCATCGGTATCGACCACAGCTATGGAGGGTGCATCGGGGTTGCTGAGATCGATGCGGGCGACTTCGGTCTCGGTGAGCTGGTTGGGCAAGTTGCGCATGCGATCGAGGGTGGCCAGCTGCTGCTCTAGCTCTGGGCTGTAGGGGCCAAGGTAGACCGTGCCGAGGGCGGTTTCTAGCACCAGGTTGTTGGGATCGTGCCAGTCGATCTCAGTAATGGCGACCGGGCTGCTCACAAT
>PYEQ01000726.1 GCA_003017785.1 filamentous cyanobacterium CCP5
CAATGGTAATCCCTTTGCGGTGGAGCTGATCAAAGATCGACAGCACTTCCGCTGCTGACTGGGTGTCGAGGGCACCCGTGGGTTCATCGGCCAGTAGCAGCCGGGGCCGATTGACGATCGCCCGGGCGATCGCCACCCGCTGTTGCTGGCCGCCGGAAAGCTGGGCCGGGCGCTTGTGGAGCCGGTGGGCCAGGCCAAAACTGGTCAGGGCTGCCACCGCCCGCTGCCGCCGCCGCCGCTGCCCTACCCCGGCGTACATCATCGGCAAAATGACGTTTTCCAGGGCCGTAAGGTTGGGCAGCAGCTCGTAGCGCTGGAAGATAAACCCGATCTTGTGGTTGCGAATCCGGGCCAGCTGGTTTTTGCCCAGCTTTGACACATCGATGCCGTCCAGGTGATAGCGTCCGGAGGTGGGCTGATCGATACAGCCAATCAGGTTCATCAGGGTACTTTTTCCCGACCCCGACTGGCCCATGATGGCGCAGTATTCCCCAGGCTCGATGGTCAGAGAAATGCGATCGCAGGCCCGCACCGCCGCCTCCCCGGTGCCGTAGATGCGAGAAACCTGCTGTAGAGATACCACTGCCATGGGTGGATAGGTTGCTGGACTGAGACCAAGCTTAGAAATAGCTGCCGAACATAATGTACTGATCCTGCTTGGCGGCTGCTTCGTCTTCGTAAAACGCTACCTCTACCTCGTTGATGGTGCCTTCAGCATCGGTCTGGGGCAGCAGCTTGATGTAGGGGTGGGCGGTGTCAAAAAACTTGGGCGCAGAGGTGAGGTGCAGCAGGTAGCCGCCATCGGTACTGATGACTGAGTAGGCACTGCTCTGCCCCTTCGCCCAGCGAATCTGGTCAGCCGCAATGGTCATGGCCCCAAACTCATAGAGCACCTGACTGGCTGGCTCCCAGGACTTGAGCAGGGTATCTGGCAGCGCCGCTGCCGCAACGACAGCGGCAGGCTCGGACGGTGGTGGCGTGTCGACTCCCTGATCAGGGCTGGGTACTGGGGTGGTTGTCGGGGGCGGGGCTGTCCCCACCTCAGGAGCGGCGGTCTCAGGAGCGACCTCAGCGGTCGGACTGGGCTGGGGATCAGAGCTTGCCGTGGGGCCGCCGCGGCAGCCAGCTACCACTACAGTCAGCAGCAGGGGCAGTAACAGACCGCCTGAGAGCTGCTTCACCGTCCTGGGGGCAACGGTACGGGCAGAACGATGCAGATGGACCATGATTCCTTCGAGCCAACTGGCTGCACAGACGATGCTCTCCATTTTAGGTGGAGAATCTGTCTGGATTTTGACCCGGTCCAGCCTGAGCTTTGCCCTATCGGTGGACGAGGACTTCTGCTAGGGCTGTCGCGGCCCGACCCCAAACGGCCCCTAGCAGATAGCCACCGATGCAGAGGGCCAGACCATAGATATTCACCCCCAGGTCGAGGGCGTATTTGCCGCTGCCGATCGCTATCCAGGCGGGGAACAGATCGGTCCCCACTGTATGGGCAATCCCATCACCAGAATGGCGGCTATGGGCCCATCGGCAGCGCCAGCTGCCCCTCTGAGTTCGGCAAAATTTCCCCGCGGGGGGGGCAAATCCCGGTTTCTAGAGACTTGGCAAATGCTTCTGACAACCCCCTGCGATCGCAGCTATCCGGCAGCTGGTGCTCATACAGATCAGGCATATCGGCTTTAAATTACTCTGTTCGAATAAATCTCGATGTCCTATCTAACCAGATCCCTTTAGGAGCTAGCTGATATTTTCCTGAGAAGCGTTGGAGATGGGGAGATGGGAGGATTCAGATGATGCCTGATCCCCTCGCTCCTCACCCTCTCGCCCCTCTACCGCTCCAGTAAAATATCAGCGACCTTCCAACAACTCTTGAAATGAGCGGCGACACCATCTTCGGCAAAATCATTCGTAAAGACATTCCGGCCAACATCGTCTATGAAGACGATCTTTGCCTGGCGTTTACCGACATTTCTCCCCAGGCTCCGACCCACATCTTGGTCATACCTAAAAAGCCAATTCCGTCCCTGACCGAAGCTGAGAATGCCGATAAAGCACTCCTGGGTCATATGTTGCTAACTGTTAAGCAAATCGCCCATGATCAGGGACTCGCAGAAACAGGCTATCGGGTAGTAATTAATACAGGGGATAACGGCGGGCAGACCGTGTTCCATTTACACATGCATCTATTGGGAGGTAGAGCCCTGCAGTGGCCGCCTGGCTAGATGATTCCGCGGACCAAGCCTGAAAGAATACCGGCTGGGAAACTTTGAAAACCATCGATTTATCAGGGCTACAGCCGGTATTCAGCTATGTTTACTTTTATTCAGCGAAATAAACTTTTTTTTCTGGGAACCCGCTGCCTGGGGGAAAAACTTTACTCTGAAAATCAGATGAGCTGATATTACTTAATCCCTGCTCATCTACTTTCTGTAGTTTATACATTGGCAATCATTACCATGACTTCTACCCTTCGTACCCGCGATAGCGTGGGCGCTTGGGAGCAGTTTTGCCAGTGGGTTACCAGCAC
>PYEQ01000727.1 GCA_003017785.1 filamentous cyanobacterium CCP5
CGCTATACGTTGTCACCACGGGGAACATACCCCACAATGAATCTAAATCTAAAGGAAATCTTAAGTTAGTTCTATGAGCCCTAACTTACTCCGACAACTCTGGTCCCTGGTGGAAGCCTCACAGAGTAGCACCCTGCTCTCCCTGGACGATAATCGCCTAGTGAAGTGGCTGTTAGAGCAGATGACTGGCAACCAGGCCATGAATCCGTCTGAGGCCGATAACCTTTCTAGCTACATCGAATCCAAACTGTCTTTGATTCGGGATTTAGCCCAAAGCCGAGGATAGGTGACCTGACGAATTCTTGTTTGGTGCCTGGCTGCCATTGGCTCCGGGACACTGGCGCGACGCTGCAGAAAGCGCTATCGAGAACTCCTGACGGGCTGAGCAGCGGCGATCGCTGCCTGGTTAGGACCGTAGGTTAGCTCTAGATCCTGGCCCTGATCGTAGGCCTGAATAGCTTCCCAGTAGACGTCGGCATTGGTGGGCAGGGTTTGACGACGATTGTTGTGATCAAAAGTAATGGCGTAATCAACGTCTTTAATTAGCTGGGGACCACGGCTGCGCTGGTTGCCAGCTTTTTCTTGAGACGCCCGTAGCTCGGTGGCAGTGGGGCGGGGCGGTAGAGCTGGCCAGTAGAGTCCTTGATCGTCGGGGCCAGTGGCAGCTCGGTCTGGTTCAAGTCCGTTGCGATTGACCAAAGACGTAGAAGTGAAGGTTTCCCGGCGGGTGTCATTGGGGCGATCGCTCTGCTCGGTATATTCCACCTGCCAGGTATAGGTAACGGTAGCCGTCGCTTCATAGGTGGAGGTGGTGATGCTGTCGCCTACGGGCAGATGGGCACAGGCTGTCGTCACAAATGCACCTACCAATCCAGTTAGGACTGGACGCACAGAGGCCTTGGACAGCGGTAAAGAAACAGCCATAGGGAAATGTCATAACGGCGTTAACTTGAGTTTGTCACGCCCGAGGAATGGCCCGGTGGCAGACAAGCCGCTTTTCAAACTGCTCCAAAGACTTTAACCAAACTTTGGTTAAGGAGCAGAAAACTTTAAGACATCCCTGATAGCTCTAACATAGGCTGAATCGAATAGTAGGATGCCGTTAATGGTTGATGCCCCATTTAGAGCAACTGCCCTCAGTGGTATTTCTAACTATTGCCCTGGGTATGCTGGCTCTGTAGAGCCTGGTTCCGTGAATATACTCCCTGCCGTCGGACTGCCGCTATGACTCAGACTCCGCTGCCCCTCCAAGAGACATTTGCCTCTCTCCCCCCCTTCAATCGCCTCCCCGAGGAAGCGCTGACCCCTCTGCTTCAAGCGGCCCAGCCCCTTAAATACCGGATTGGTCAGCCGCTAATGCGGCGAGAGATTCTTTCCCAGCAGGTGATTGTAATCCTGGAAGGACAGGTCAGAATCCTGGCCTACGATCCCCGTGAAGATCATCCCCTCACCCTCCAGCGGCTGGGCCGGGGAGAACTGGTGGGAGTGCTCAGCTTGATTCGGGGAGTGCCTTGTGAAACGGCGATCGCCTCGACCGAGGTATTGGCCCTCACCCTGCCTGCTTATACCTTTTTGCAGTATCTCCAGGACTACCCGGAGTTCGGCCACGGCATCCGCGACCACACCTATCTCTTAGAAGCCTTTGATCTTCTCAGCCAGCGGGTCAAAGATCAGGCCCAGGACGTGGGCAACCTCCGGCAGAAAGCTCAGCTAGTTTGTGACGATGCGGCGATCGTCCACCTGCCCCCTGGGGTTTCGGATTTGAGTCGATTAGAAACAGAACGCACCTGGATGGTCAGCGGCGGCACCGTCATCAACTTACCCGTGGGCAGCCTGCTAGATGTCTCCAACGAGCACCGCACCGTCGAGGTGATCAGCCCCCAGGGAGGGCGGCTGATTGGCCTCAGCTCAGAGGTAATTGCCCAGACCTTTGAGGCAGCTCCGCCTCCGCCATCTCCGCCCTCCGCCAGCGACCCCGTCCTCGATGTGGAGGCAATTCCCTACGCCTCCGATCCCGTGCCCGAATCTCGGTTCGAGGAGGGTAGTTCCCGTCGCCAATATCCCTTCGCTCGAGGCCGGGGCGAGATCGACAGCACCCTGGCCTGCTTTGACATGGTCAGTCAGCACTTCAACATGCCCTTTCGCAAGGATGTGCTGCGGCGGATCATTGCCAACCAGCATCAGCGCATGGGGCAGCTTTCCCTACCGGTGTGCGGCGCTGTTGGCGAAATGATGGGTCTACGCACCCAGATGGTGAAGGTGCCCTTCAGCGCCGTCAAGCGGCTGCCAACCCCAGCGATCATTCGCTGGCACGAGGGCTTTGCCGTGCTGTATGAAACCTCCGACAAGGGGGTAGTGATCGGTGACCCCGAGACAGGGGTTATTCGTCGTACCCTCGACAGCTTCCAGGATGCCTGGGGCGAAGGGGGCGAGGTGCTTTTGCTGGAGATGACCAAAGAAACCCCCCAGCAAAAGTTTGGCCTGTCCTGGTTCTTGCCCTCCCTGAGACAGTACCGCTGGGTGCTTAC
>PYEQ01000728.1 GCA_003017785.1 filamentous cyanobacterium CCP5
CCATTCGCCATCCCGGACCCGGTTCCCCCCTGCCCGCCAGCACCCGCCGCCGGATTGAACCCCATGTCGGTGCCAACCTCAGCGGTGTCCGGGTTCACAGCGACGCCAGCACCCATCGGGCCACTAGCAGCCTGCAGGCCCGTGCCTTCACCCACCGCAACCACATTTTCCTCAATCGGGCCGAATCCAGCAGCGATTTGGCCTTGATGGCCCATGAGTCGACCCACGTGGTGCAGCAGGGTGCGTCGGATCGAAATTCTCAGGGCATCTCCCGTCAGCCGCAACCCGGCACCCGGCAGCGCACCCAGCCCCCTGTCTCATCCATATCGACTTCCCCTACCGTTGTTCAGGCCAAGACGGGCGATGCAGCCCTGCACCCCATGCAGTCCAGGATTGTCAACGTTGCCAAGAGCAAAGTGGGGCTGATCGAGGCCTACACCGACAGCGGAGAAAAGCGGGAAGTCGGCGGCCAAACCATCAACGTGCGGAAGGGAGGCGATCGCCTGCTGGCGATAATTCAAGAGACCGCCCCTGGCTACGCCGCCACCGAAACCCAGCAGCGGGATTTGCTCAACGTCAGGGTGCTGATTGGCCCTGGCCCCGACGTAGACCCGAAAACGCCGGGGCGCCCCCAGCTGGTGCGGCATCTTTGCCCTCTGGCTGCAAAACCAGGCTGGCAATGACGGCGGTACCTGGCCTGGCCCCTGGGTCGGCCCCAAGATTGGCCCCGAAAAACTCCAGTTCCGTTCCGGTGGAGAAGCACCGGCCCCAGGGGATGTGGCCCTGCAGAAGGGCGATCGCTCCCATCACGGCACCGTGATTGAGGTCAAGGGCAACACCATCGTCAGCATCGAGGGCAACACCGGTCCCCTCAGCGCGATTTTAGAACGCCGTCGCAGCCGATCGGACTGGCTGGGCTTTGCCCGGGCGATTCCGAAGGAAGAAGAAGCCCTCGGGCCAGAAGGCTGGAAAGATATTCACTTACCCGATATCGAAACCGCCGGGGGGAATGCAGGCACCACCACAGGCCCCACGACAGGAGCAGTTTCTCCTGCCCCCGAACCGTTCGCCCCCCTCGAACTGCCTCCCCGCTCTACCCTCGAACTCAGCCCTGCTGAAACCGAGGCCCTTGGGGCTGAACCAGAAGCCACCGTATCACCAGAAACACCCGAGGCTACCCCGGCAGAGGCTGCCGCCGCAGGGGAGGAAGCGCCCAGCACCACCGTTGAACTGATGACGCCTGAGCCCCCCGCTGGCCTCTCGGGCCGCGAACAGAGCCGCTTGGGCGGAGTCAGGAGCCGGGTCGGGGCTACCGCCGCCGCCGAATCCACCCTGCCCCCCGCCGAGTCCAACGTGGCCGGAGCCCGGGCCGCCGTTCCTGAACCCCAAACAGAAGCCGATGCCAGAGCCGAAGGGCAGGTGGTGGCTGCCGTCAGCGCCCAGGCTGAGCCGGTACCCAGCATCGAATCCATTTGTGCGCGGATCGAGCAAATTATCAACGAAGAAGAACCGGAGGACGAGGATGATCTGGCCCGATTTGATGCGGAAGAAGCCGCTGATTCCGGGCGAGACGAGCTGAATCGTTCGGTGGAAGGGGAAGCCGACAACATTCAAGGCAGCTACGAGCAGCTCGACGAACCCCAAGCCGGCACCCCGGATACCCAGACAGAAGAGATTGAGGTTCCCCCTGAGACAGTAGCGGCCCCAGCAATTAATGCAGAAGCGGCTGTGCCTGAACCGGTGGAGCTGGATATCGAGGCCGATGTAGCCGCCAGTTCTGAGCGCATCACGGAAGCGAGAATGGATATCCCCTCCGCTCAGGTAGCGGCCCAGGGCGATCCAGAAGGCCCGATCGCCACCGGTCTGGCCACCCAGGCAGAGCTCGCAACCAGTTCTCAACAGGAGGTGCCAGCGGTCCTCGCCGAACAGGATCAAATCCTCAACACGGCCAGCACCTCCATGGCCGCGACCGAAGCATCCGCCGCGACGGCCCTGAACCATTCCAGAACCGGCACGATTGAGGGGGTAGTGGGTCAGCAGACCGCCATGGTCAGCGCCGAGGAGCAGATGCGCATCGACATCAGCACTCGGGCCGAGGAAATTGTCGAAACCGCTCGGCGGGATGTGAACGCGCAGCTAGAGCCATTGCCCCAGGAAGCCCTCAGACGCTGGGAAACCGGCAAGCAGACGGTTATCGATCAGTTTGAGCAAGACCTGGAAGCCGTCACCGCCTGGATTGAGGAAAACAAAGACGATTTACTCGGCGGCATTGTCACCTTCATTTTTGGCCTGCCAGGCTGGATCGAGCGCGACTTCCGGATTGCCAAGCGTAACTTTGTCACGGGCATCTGCCAGCTGCTGAGGGATGTTTCTGACTATGTCGACTCGGTGATTGCCGAGTGTGAGCGGATCATTGAGGAGGCCGATCGCCAGCACCAGGAGCTGTTCAACCAAGACCTGCCAGCCGAGTTAGAAGCGTGGGCCGCCGCCGAACGGGAGAAATTCAGCGGGCAGCTTGATAGCC
>PYEQ01000729.1 GCA_003017785.1 filamentous cyanobacterium CCP5
GAGGGGCTCTAGCCGCTTGACATCGTAGGTGGCATAGCGGGCCTCGGAGAGGGCTTCTTCATCGATGTCAGTGGCGTAGATTTTGACCCGCTGGCGAAATGCCTGCGGCCCCAGGATCTCCCCCAGAATGATCGCGATGGTGTAGGCTTCTTCTCCGGATGAGCAGCCCACGCTCCAGATGCGAATTGGGTCGGTTTCAGGCTTGCGCCTTAGCAGGTCTGGGATCGCCTGATGCTGAAGGGTTTCCCAGGCTTCAGGATCGCGCATGAAGCGAGTGACGTTGATCAGCAGCGTATTAAATAGACGATCAAACTCGTCGGGATGCACCTCCAGATAGTCCTGGTAGTTGGCGTAGTCCTCTACGTTGACCTCCTTCATCCGCTTGCGAAATCGCCGCTGCAGGGTAGACGGCTTGTAGCCAGTAAAGTCAAAGCCGCGGGTGTCGCGGACGTATTCCAGCAGGGCTTGAAATTCGGCTTTTACGGCATCGCTATCAGAGGGCTGGCTCACACATTATTCCTTGGCTACAAGCTGGCAGAGGCGGGCCGCGATGTCGTCGAGGGGCAGCACCCAGTCGATTTGGGCGGCGGCGATCGCCGCCTGGGGCATGCGCGGTGATTCTGCTGACTCGGGCGACTGGACTATCGTGGTGCCGCCTGCCTGCTGGATGGCCTGCATGCCGTCGCTGCCGTCGGTGTTAGAGCCGGTAAGCAGAATGGCAATCACCCCAGCGCCATAGTTTTTGGCGGCGGACTCAAATAATAGATCGATAGCGGGCCGGGAAAAATGCACCCTGGCGGACTGGGTCAGTCGCAGGGTACCGAAGTTGCTGACCAGGAGATGATGGTCGGGGGGAGCAATATAGACATGTCCCGGCTGAATTCGCTGCTGGTGCTCGGCGGCCATGACCGGCAGTCTAGTGGATCGTCGGAGGATATCTACTAGCTGGCTGCTGTGTTCCGGGGAAAGGTGCTGCACCACGGCGATCGGACAGGAAAAATCGGCGGGCAGGGCCGACAGCAGCGTCTTGAGGGCGTTTAAGCCCCCCGCAGAGGTGCCGACGACCACCAGCTTGAACTGAGAAGGGCTTGTTTGATCTGGAGAACCACTCATTGCGGCGTTTTTATAGAGAGCCCAGGAGTTGCCCTGAACCGGTTAACCTTTACCGACGTAGGCTCACCTTCACCTGGAGCCTGTCGGGCAGCTGGTTGAGCACCGAGCGAAACTCCCGGCGCCGATCTGCTGGGATAAAAGTCACCAGGGGTTTACCAACCACTCTATTTCTATCTACATTGAGCAGAGTAAATGCAGAGAAGTTAAGTTTTTGAATCGCGCCGTGTAGATCGCTGATCAGATAGCCGACGGGCGCATATTCAAACAGATCTTCGTAGCGCAGAGCATTGGCCTCAGCCTCATCGCGAGCCAGAGCCAGTTCCTCATTCTGGGCCGCTAGCTCTTCTTGGGCGGTATGCAATTCTTCAACCGTCAGTTCTAGCTCGACCAAGCAGTCTTCTAGCAGCTTATTGGGCGCTTCTGGAGCCTGGGCAATCTGGCCGCGAATGCTGGACACCCGCCGCTGCCCGTCCACCAAATCCTGAGAAAACCGGGCAATTGTAGATACTTCCATCTGGCTGTCGAGAGACTCCTCCTGGGACATACGGGGCCGTAGCTACCTAAAACTGGCTTCTCGAACGTCAATCATTGAGTAGCTAGCGAGGCTAGCTACGGTATGGATAACTCTCACCTCAAAGGGTTGATTTGGCAGAAAGGCTACATCAATTGTTCAACGACATACTCTCTTCAGAGTACGCTAAGGGTCTTTTCTAAACCGTTCTACTAATCCCTATCGACCCTGCGGTCTATGCCAGATTCACCGTAGCAAGTTTTTCCTAAACCGCCTTAGCGGGAGAGCGGGAGGCAATTATTTGTTCTGCACTAAAAAAATACTCCGCCTCTCAAAATCAACCCTTCGCGCCTCCATCGGGAGATATTACAAGGTGTAAAGAATGTAAATCGTTTCAGACAGTCTGAAAAAATCGCCGCAGCGGCTAGGTAGGCGACAAAAGGTTAGCATCACCCTAGCAATAACCCTCCGACCTGTCTGGGCGATACCGGACATATCCTGTGCTGTAGTCAAGGGGTTAGGAGAGGCGCTAGAGTTTGGGATGACTGTTTGCTGGCCCATTTTCGACCCCTATTTCTATGGTTTCTACGCGGCTGCCCCTAAAACAGACCTATCTCGACATCCTCGCCCTTTCTGCTTGGGGAATTCTGTTCATCTTTTACTGGCTCAGCGACCAGCTCAAGCTACTGATTCATCCCCGCTATGTTGGGGTGGTGGTAGTGGCAGGGCTGATGCTGCTGGGGCTGGCCGTCAGTCGGGCGGTTTCCATCACCACTGCCCGACCGGCTCCCTCAGAGCACATCACCGCCCTGCCGAAAAGCTTCAGCAGCGGCCTGATGCTGGCGATCGCCGTTGCTGCCCTGATTGTGCCGATTCAGCCGTTGGGCAGTCAGGCTGCCC
>PYEQ01000730.1 GCA_003017785.1 filamentous cyanobacterium CCP5
CCTGCAATTCATCAACGTCATCTTCGATCCTCAAAAGAAAATCCAACTAATCTTCAGCTAGCTAAATCTTAGTATGTTGTTCATCAATATCCCCGAGCTTATATAAATTGAAACCGCCTCGATATCTTGCAAATTTGGCCATGTCCCAAGTGTGAAGTATCGTAAAAAGAAAAAGAATCCCAATCGGAAATATCATGAGAATCAAAAAACCCTTCGATCTCATCGGTTTCTGCCCCACGACTTTGCTCTCCGGGCCTGAGCTGGTAGATGGATATTCTAAAACGGGCTGCCCAGATCGGATAGGGGCGCCTTGAGGGCGCTTCTCTGGTGATCCTCATCGAGACAACGGTTCCTTGCCACCGCAAGTCTGTCGCATATCGCAGCTTATGGCCCTTCCGCGGCAAGACTGGACCTTGGCAGACGATAATTCGGCGACGCGGCGCACACAAGCAAAAAGTATATAAATAACTTGCATACAAAATTTTGGATCCCAAACTGTAGAGCCACTAAGTTGGAGGCGAGCAAAGAAGAGACAACTCCAAACGTGTCGAGGGTGTGCAGCTCTCCGTCATCGCTGATGCCGTCACTGTCTTCGTCGATCCAAAGCCTTAAATTGGCATGGGATCGCCCCGGCCGATTGGGATCTCCGGAATCCCTGGTCGGTTCCGGCAGCCCCGCGTAAGAAATGGCTGTATCAACGACGCTGTTGCTGTTCGGTCCGGTCGGGAAATAGGCGGTATTCGCAGCCTTGATGAGATCCATCGCCTCGACTATGAGATCCCAATAGGCACCGAGGTCGTCGCCTTCGATGATGACTTCGGACGGATGAGTCTGGTCCGTGTAGTCTGGATTGTCGTAATCATTTTCCAAGATAGGCGAATACTCCCCAGTATATGTATCAATTGCACCGTATGCTGTATTACCTTCATTTGAAAGATCAAAATAGGCATCTGGCCCACCAGCTCCGTAGTATGCTGTGGTCAAACCATCAGAATTGACGGAATTGTAGACAATGTATTTGTGATGATAGTTGAAGCCGATGGGTCGGTAGGCGACAACGATGGTTTCGGTCATAGCTCGCTCCATGTACCCAGATCGTTGCACCACCCGATTTCGTGGAACCACGCCTGAAAAGTACGCGGTCCATCATAATCTTCCTTGTAAATGTGAATACTCCATGCCCTATTGCAGATAACCGACTCAGTTGTTTCAAATCGACAGCGATAGTTCAAATACTCATGATTATCAGAATGATCAGTGCATTTCATGCCATGCCGTTCCGCAAACTCTTTTACGGTCGAGATGCTCGGGTGTGGCCCCAGGATCGCGTCAATACGCTGTTCGAGAGCAGCCTTTATTTCGATTGGATCTCCACCTTCCGCATACCTCAGAAAGCTGAACTCTCCAAAATACCGGCCGGGCTTGAAGGCGTCCCAGGTATGGGCGAGGACAAAGAGCCCGACAATCACGGCAATGATGGTGATGGGGATTTTCATCGAAGCCAAGAGACCTTGCCACCGCAAGCCTGCCGGATAGCGCCGCTCATGGCCATTCGGTGGCAAGAATGGACCTCGGCAATCCAGGCAAGTGATAATCCATGAAGCTGGCGGAAACAACTAAAAAAGGTATATCTGAAATTTTATAGAATTTCTTTCACCCCTAAGTGGCAATGCCGAACAGTTCGGTGATGTCGTCGATGGTGCCGTTGCCGTCGCGGTCGAGCGCCAGCAGGGCGTCGTCCGGGGCGACCCAGCCGGTGCGCTCGGCAAAGCCGTCGGCGTCGAGGTCGAACCAGGTGGCGGTGGCGCCGAGCTCGGTCAGCTCGATGCCGTCGCCGTCGAGATCGAGCACCAGCGGCGAGATCGCCGCCTCCGAGCCGCCAAGCGGACCTTCGGGCGGGAAGAGCCAGGAGGGTGAGTAGTAGCCCGATGGCGGTGGTTCGGGTGGAGGTGGGTTGTCGTTGGGTAGAAGCATACGGTCAGACCCGGGTGAAATAAATGTCGGCAAATTCGGACTTCCCAACTCATCCCAAGTTGGAAGGGGAAGGCCGGATTCTGCAAGAGCCGTATCAACAACACTATTGCTATTGTCACCGATCGGACTGTACGGTATTTCCTCTGCCTTAATTTCATCCATCGCATTGGTAATCAACGCCCAGTAGTCACTCAAATCTTCGCCACTAATTATTCGTTCGTATCTATGATCTATATGATCTGGATAAGGGGCATAATCCGGGTTTCTCATACCGTTATCCAGAAATTCATCATACACACCATAATATGTATCAATGCGGCCATAAACTCCACCAGCGTCATTCTGTCCGTCAAAATAACCATCCGGTCCACCTGCGGCAAAATGTTTACGGGGTTGACCAGAATCATCCACTGTAGTGTACATAATGTACTTGTGGTGAAATCCCCTTCCAATAGGACGATAAACAACAAAGATATATTCAGTCATAGGTCGCTCCATTGATCCAAATCATTGCACCACCCGATCTCGACAAATTGCA
>PYEQ01000731.1 GCA_003017785.1 filamentous cyanobacterium CCP5
CTCCCAGGAGGGGATGGAGGTTGCTGATTCATGGCAAATCGTTATCCCGAATTTATAGCTGTAGCCACTTCTTATAGGACATCCATCACGTTCGCCCTGAGCCCGTCGTATGTCTTTCAGACAGGCTGGGCCAACACGTAGTGGCTCCCTGGGGGAGCAAGGGCGGCGGCTTCGACAAGCTCAGCCTGAGCGGTGTCTTAACTTGGATGGCTATAGCTATACGTTAAATAGCTCTCCACAGCGGCTAAAATCCGCTCTGAGGCATGGCCATCGCCGAAGGGGTTCACCTGGCTGGCCATTTTGTCGTAGGCTGCTGAGTCCCCCAGGAGGCCGCTGGCGGCGGCGAAGATTTGACGGGAGTCAGTACCAATCAGCTGGGCAGTACCGGCCGTGACCGCCTCCGGGCGCTCCGTGGTTTCTCTCAGCACCAGCACGGGCTTGCCCAGGCTGGGAGCTTCTTCCTGGAGGCCACCAGAGTCGGTCAGCAGCAGGTGGCAGCGCTGGATGGCTCCCACCAGTTCGGTGTAGTCCAGGGGCTCGGTGAGAAATGCCCGGGGATGGTCCCCAAGCTTGGCCCGTAGGGGTTCACGGACGGTGGGATTGCGGTGGAGGGGCAGCAGCAGGGCCGTGTCTGGGAAGGCATCGAGCACCTTTAGAAAGCCATCGGCGATCGCCCCCAGAGGTTCTCCCCAGTTTTCTCGGCGGTGCACCGTGGAGAGAATTACCCGGTATTGCTCCCAGTCGAGGCCAGGGATGGGGCAGGGGGGCGATCGCCGGGCCACCTCCAGCAGGGCATCGATCACGGTGTTGCCGGTGAGGTGAATCTCACCGGTGACCCCAGAGTTTTTGAGGTGCTGCACCGAGAGATCTGTGGGGGCAAAGTGGAGCTGGCCCACCTGGGAAATCAGCCGCCGGTTGGCCTCCTCGGGGAAAGGGTTGTAGATGTTGTCCGTGCGCAGTCCGGCCTCCACGTGGCCCACCGGAATCTGCTGATAGAAGGCTGCCAGGGCCGCCGCGAAGGCGGTGGTGGTATCCCCCTGGACCAGCACCAGATCGGGCTGGAGGTCTTTGTAGATGGCTTCTAGCCCCTGGAGACTGCGACAGGTGATGTCCGTCAGGCTCTGGCGGGGCTGCATGATCGCCAGGTCGCGATCGGCTGTGAGGTCAAACAGGCCCATCACCTGATCCACCATTTCCCGGTGCTGGCCGGTGAGAATCACCTGGGTGTTGAATTGAGGCGATCGCCGAAACTGCTGAATCACCGGAGCTAGCTTGATAGCCTCCGGGCGTGTTCCCAGCACGATGCAGATTTGATACATAGGTTCTCCTAAATCTAGCCCTCAGCCCGCTATAAGAATTTCTATCCGTTGGCTTTCTCCCTTTGGGAGACGCTAACTCGAACGACTCCACTCAGCCAACGGATAGCTCTAGACCTGATTGACTGACAAAACTTGTTAGCCAGATCCCTGAAAGCCCTCACCCTAGCCCTCTCCCGAGGGGAGAGGGAACCGGAAGGGTGGATCGGCTCCCCACCCTGCGGGAAGCAAGCTACGCCCTCTGGGAGAGGGGTTGGGGGTGAGGGCCATAGACTTTTGTCGATCAACCAGGCTCCAGAGAGTCTTTGAACCTCTCCAGAGAGTCTTTGAACCTCTCCAGACAGTCTTTGAACCTCTCCAGAGAGTCTTTGAACCTCTCCAGACAGTCTTTGAACCTCTCCAGAGAGTCTTTGAATCTCTCCAGAGAGTCTTTGAACCTCTCCAGAGAGTCTTTGAATCTCTCCAGACAGTCTTTGAATCTCTCCAGACAGTCTTTGAACCTCTCCAGACAGTCTTTGAACCTCTCCAGACAGTCTTTGAATCTCTCCAGACAGTCTTTGGAGGACTCCGCTCTCGCGTTCCCTTCGACTCCGCTCAGGGAACACGGGGAGCGCCTCCGCTCAGGGAATATGGCGGCTGAGCGGAGTCGTTTCCCTACGGGACATGAAAGGCGCAGCCTCTCCCAAAGGGAGAAAGCCTACCCAAACACCTTCGTAATTCGGGCCATGGCTTCGTTGACGTTTTCCCGGCTGTTGAAGGCGGAGATCCGGAAGTAGCCTTCTCCGGCGGCGCCAAAGCCAGAACCGGGGGTGCCGACGACGTGGCAGCTGTACAGCAGCTTGTCGAAAAAGTCCCAGCTGGAAAGCCCGTCGGGGGTCTTCACCCACACATAGGGGGCATTTACTCCGCCGTAGACATCGATACCAGCGGCGGTGAGCTGGTCGCGGATGATCTGGGCGTTTTCTAGATAGAAGCTGACCAGCTGCTTCGTCTGGGCCTGCCCTGCGTCTGAATAGACAGCCTCAGCCCCCCGCTGGACGATGTAGGAGACGCCGTTGAACTTGGTAGACTGGCGTCGGTTCCAGAGCTTGTGCAGCTCCACCTCGCTACCGTCGGCAGCCTTGCCCTTAAGGGTCTTGGGCACCACCGTCAGGGCACAGCGGGTGCCGGTAAAGCCCGCATTCTTAGAGAA
>PYEQ01000732.1 GCA_003017785.1 filamentous cyanobacterium CCP5
GTTTTTACTCACTCAGGTCGCCGCTACTGGATCAAAGGGACGCAAGAACTTCAACCCAACGAGACTGACATGTTTGAGCATTTCACCAACGCCGCCATTTCTGTAATTATGAAAGCCCAGGAGGAGGCTCGGCGCCTGCGTCATAATTTTGTGGGCACTGAACAGCTGCTGCTGGGAATTTTGTGCGAAGGCTCCAGTGCGTCGGCTACGGTGCTGGCCGATTTGGGTGTCAATTTGGAAGATGCCCGCGCGGAAGTAGAGTCGATTATTGGCCGTGGTAGCGGCAACGCTCCTGCTGAAATTCCTTTTACTCCTAAGGTTAAGCAGGTGTTTGAGCAGGCGTTTCAGGAGGCTCGTAAGCTCGACTCCTCATATATAGAGCCTGAGCATTTGTTGCTCAGCCTCACTCAGAGCAGTGAAAGCGTTGCTTACCGGGTGTTGAGCAATCTTGGCGTTGACCCTGCCAAGGTCCGCACTCGAATTATTCGCGAGCTGGGAGAGGCGGCTGCGGTCACTGCTGGTGGTAGACGTAGCGATCGCCGCTCCAATAGCCGTCGCAAGAATAAAATTTTGGCTGAGTTCAGCACCGACCTGACAGAAATGGCCCGGGCTGGCACCCTCGATCCGGTGGTCGGACGGGACAAAGAAATTGAGCGAGTTGTGCAAATTTTGGGGCGCCGCACCAAAAATAACCCGGTGCTCGTGGGCGAACCCGGCGTTGGCAAGACGGCTATTGCCGAGGGACTGGCCCACCGAATTGTTGATCAGGATGTGCCCGAGGCCCTGTTTGATCGCGAAGTGCTGAGCCTCGACATGGGTCGCTTGGTGTCGGGTACTCGATTCCGAGGAGACTTTGAGGAGCGCCTGACTAAGGTAGTCGAAGAGGTGCGCGAAAATCCCAACATCATTCTGGTGATTGACGAAATCCACACCCTGGTAGGAGCTGGTTCTCTGGAAGGGGGTATGGATGCTGCTAACCTGCTGAAGCCTGCTTTGGCTCGGGGCGAACTCCAGTGCATTGGAGCCACTACCCTGGATGAATACCGCAAGTACATCGAAAAGGATGGAGCTCTAGAGCGTCGGTTCCAGTCGGTCATGGTGAAGCCTCCCTCGGTTGAAGACACGATTGTCATTCTCGAGGGGCTGCGCAGCCGCTATGAGCAGTTCCACCAGGTCACCTTTACCGATACTGCGCTAGAAGCTGCCGCCAAGCTTTCTGACCGCTACATCAGCGATCGCCACCTGCCGGACAAAGCTATCGACCTAATCGATGAAGCGGGGTCCCAAATCAAACTGCGCTACATGCCGAAATACCCTTCTAAAGAACTGAAGCAAGAACTGCGGCAGATTAATCGTGAACTCGGCGAGGCCGTGCAGCAGCAGAACTTTTCAGAGGCCCAGTCAGCGAGCGATCGCAAGCGGGTTCTAATCGAGCAGGCCCAGGCCGATCTGCCAGAATACCAGGAGGCCCAGGCGGGCCTACCGGTGCCCATCCCCACCGTGGATGAGGAGAATATCGCTGATATCGTTGCCTCTTGGACGGGGATTCCGGTTAACCGTCTCACCGAAACCGAGTCGGTGCGGCTGCTGCACCTGGAAGACGTGCTCCATGAGCGGGTAATCGGTCAAAACGAAGCCGTCGAGTCAGCTGCTCGGGCGATTCGTCGCTCCCGAGTTGGTTTGGCCAGCCCCAGCAAGCCGATTGCTAACCTGGTTTTTTCTGGCCCCACCGGAGTCGGCAAAACCGAGCTGACTAAGGCTCTAGCCATGGCTCTGTTTGGCTCTGAGAAAGCGATGATTCGCCTGGATATGTCGGAATTTATGGAATCCCACACGGTTTCCAAGCTGATTGGGTCGCCGCCGGGATTCGTCGGCTACGACGAGGGCGGCCAGCTAACCGAAGCGGTACGCCGTCAGCCCTACAGCGTGATTCTGTTTGACGAAATCGAGAAGGCCCACCCCGATGTGTTCAACCTGCTGCTGCAGCTGTTTGAAGACGGCCGCCTGACGGACTCCAAGGGCCGGGTAGTGAGCTTCCGCAACACCTTGATTATCATGACCTCGAACATCGGGTCGCAGATCATCGAAAAAGGCGGCGGCGGTCTGGGCTTCGATCTGCAGACGACCGATGTAGCCACCAGCCAGTACAACAACATCCGCAACCTGGTTAACGAGGAGATGAAGCAGTACTTCCGCCCCGAGCTGCTGAACCGCATCGACGAGATCATCGTCTTCCGTCAGCTTACCCGCGATGAGGTAAATCAGATTGCCGACCTGATGCTGGAGCAGGTCAACCGCCGCCTGGCCGATCGCCAGATGCTGGTGACCCTATCCGATGCCTTCCGAGCCCGCCTGGCCAGCGAGGGTTACGATCAGCGCTACGGGGCTCGCCCCATGCGCCGCGCCATTGCCCGCCTGGTCGAAGACACCCTGGCCGAGGCCATTTTGGTCGGCACGCTGGAGGAGGGCGATCGCGCTCAGCTGGACCTCGACGACGAGGGCAACCC
>PYEQ01000733.1 GCA_003017785.1 filamentous cyanobacterium CCP5
GCGGAGAACAAAGAACCGCCGAACACACCGGCCACACCCAGCATGTGGAAGGGGTGCATCAGAATGTTGTGCTCTGCTTGGAACACGAACATGAAGTTGAAGGTACCGGAAATACCCAAAGGCATGCCGTCCGAGAACGAACCTTGGCCCAGGGGGTAAATCAGGAATACAGCAGAAGCAGCGGCCACGGGTGCGCTGTAAGCCACGCAAATCCAGGGGCGCATGCCCAACCGGTAGGACAGTTCCCACTCACGACCCATGTAGCAGAAGACGCCAATGAGGAAGTGGAAAATTACGAACTGGTAGGGGCCACCGTTGTACAACCACTCATCCAGGGAAGCGGCTTCCCAGATGGGGTAGAAGTGCAGGCCAATGGCGTTGGAAGACGGCACAACAGCACCAGAGATGATGTTGTTGCCGTACATCAGGGAGCCTGCAACCGGCTCACGGATGCCGTCGATGTCGACGGGAGGAGCGGCGATGAAGGCGATCACAAAGCAGGTGGTCGCGGCAAGCAGTGTCGGGATCATCAGCACGCCGAACCAGCCAATGTAAAGGCGGTTCTCGGTGCTGGTCACCCACTGACAAAACTGCTCCCACAACGACGCGCTTTGGCGTTGTTGAATGGTCGTAGTCATAACGTATAAGTGCGGGTAAATGAACAAAAGCGAGTGAGTAGAAACTCACAGCGCAGTTATGTATGTCCACATACTAAGAATTTTGTAACGGAATGTAAACCCTCGATCGAGGGATACCGCCGCCAAAATGCCAGACTTTAGCTTTCCTTAAGATAAGGATCATCCTGTTATTCCATGCTTTCGATGCTGCGACTTCTCATGGCGGTAGTTCTACTGCTGGGCGTTCCAGTCTTTCCGGCCTGGACTCAAGACGCCGAATATTGCTCGACCGATGGTGATTCTGAGCCTCCCTCCGATACCCTCCGTACGGTCGAGCTACCTGACTTTGGGCTTGCTGTTGACATTCCCAGCAATTACCGCGCCATGAAACGGCAGAATGGCACCGTTGAAATTCTGCATCCTGATGATTTTGAGATGCTTCGGTGTATTGCCCAAGGGGGACTAGGCGCGAGCGGTTACTACTCCGAAACCATTGAGCTGGTTGAGCCAGATCCAGCCATGTCTTTGCGAGAGCAGGCGATGTGGTCTGTGGGCTATGCCTTGGAAGCCGATGGACGCCTTACCCCTGCCTATACTCAGATGATTGAATACGACCAAAATGGCTTTTCTGGCTACATTGTTCGATCATCATCTGGCTTTGCTGTTACCTTCCTTGGCAACTACCCAGGAGGGGCAGATCTGTTGAATGTCACGGCAGGGTGCGATTGCGATGTGGAAATGCAGGCTGTGACCGATTTGCTCTCAAACATCACCGTGCTTGAGTAGTCCTCAGGCCCAATCTTGCCTCAACTGCCCTTAGCATCTGCCAGGGGCTTTTCAGTAGTTGAAGAGGAGTTAGTTATAACAACTCGTGCGGACGTAGATAAAGCCTGTCTGACGATTGTGCAACCACCAGCTGCCGCAGCTGCCCTCTTGAAGGCCCAAAACCAGCGAGAGATTTTCACCCAGCATGAAATTAAGCTGGAGCTGCTGTGGAGCGCTTTTTCAATGGCCAAGCTCCAGGTCAGACAGAAAATTGCCAACGAGATCGCTGGCCACGAAGGCTTAGCGCTAGTGGCCTAACCTCTTTCAGTGGCTAGGCCACTAGCCTTCTGCTTCACCAACGGGTTCCGGTCCGGTATGAATAAACACAAAACCAGGGGATTGATTGTTGATAGTCATACTGACTGGGTTTTCATTCCGCAGCATATCAATCAGTCCAGCAAGCGAACTCTGCTTGAAATATGCCGTAGCGTTGCTGAGGTCTTCAGAAAAACTAGGCTCAGGCACCGAGGAGGTATTTTCAACAAACTTGACTTCAGCAATCTTGCCTGATTCACCCCAAAGCTGTAGTCCGCTAGGACTGCCAGATCGAGCATCAAAGGAATAGTTATAGCTGGTAATCTCGTGCACTTTATAGGCCATATCAAGCCTCCTTACTCGCTTTGAGGAAGTAGGGTTTCGATTACGCTGCTTCCCTTATCTCAAGCATGCAAGATCTAATTTGAATTCGACAGTACCCTCAGAGGGAATAGGCATTACAAGGCCTTAGCCTAGCAAGGCTGCGATTTAGGGCAATCTAATACTCTTGATCTACTTTCTCCAGGAGAGAACAAGACTTTCAGCTTTCGATTAGATGCTCAAACACCTAAATCAAGAAATTTGAACACATCACTGTATTCCCTCAGCCAAGTAGAGAGGTTTTCATCCTTAACTTGCACAACGTATCAGCTTCGCTACTTTTGGGCCTGAGAGGCCCTAAACTAGTGAGGCTACGATTTGGGCCCATTTAATACTCCTGATCCACTTGGGTAGTTCTAAAGCTGTAAGGATGCATTGTAGTAGTGGATGAAATACCAGATTGCACCGATGTGGTTTTCCAGCTTT
>PYEQ01000734.1 GCA_003017785.1 filamentous cyanobacterium CCP5
GTACCAGGTTGATCTGGGCGACGCTGCCGGTAATCACCGATACCGGGGTCGGCAGGGCCGGAATCAGGGAGACGGCGGTGAGCAGCAAAAACAGCCCAAAGCTGACTAAAGGACCGGCAACGGCCACCTTGAGCGCATCTTCGGGGGTTTTAGACTCTTTGTCGATGGAGGCAATGCCGCCGGACAGAAATAGCGTGATCGAGTTGACGGCGATGCCCTGGGTCTTGGTGGCCATACTGTGCCCCAGCTCGTGCAGCAGCACCGAGGCAAACAGCAGCAGCGCCAGGGCAAAGCCCATCACCCAGGCCAGGTTGCCCCAGGCCGAGTGCCAGCTGGGCTCTAGCCCGTAGGACACCGTTACCAGCAGCAAAATAATAAACCAGGAGCTATCGATAAATAGGGGAATACCCAAAATAGCCCCGATCCGCCAGCTAGATTGCATTGCCTAACCCCTAGTTAACATCACCAAATGCTAAACCAGACCCAGTGCCCCATCGTCGGCTGGGATACTCGGGTCTGGGATATGGTTTTATTCTATCAACTGGCCCATTTTCTCGTCGGGTGGTGCAGGGGGGGATACTACAACAACCCGGCGTTGCCCAGGCCCAGAATCATCCCCGCGCCGAGAATGTGGCCAAAGCTGGCGATCGCAAGCAGTTCAGGCAGGCCAAAGCCCTCAAACACCATCGGTAGGCCCACGGGCAGTGCTGGACCGGCCCCAGGCTTGCGAATGGCGTACTTGCCAATGGCCAGCACAAACAGGTTGCAGGTGATCATAATCAGCGCCACTTTATACGACCACTCGGGGGTGGTGGGCACGGTGTAGGCGGCAAGCAGGTTAGAAAACAGCAATGTTATTTCTCCGCTAGAGGTCTAAAATTGGGTCTTGAGCAACAGAATTTAACGGCGATCGCTTAACGCTTGGTTTAAGTAAGGCCCTAGCATGGGCATTTAGGCCTAGCTGGATTATAAAAATCCGGCGACACCCCCTCAGCGAAATGTTCAACAGAGTTAACATGCGGGTCAAGATTTGTGGCATTACTCAGGCAGAGCAGGCGATCGCGATCGCCCGGCACGGGGCCACCCACCTGGGCTTTATCTGCGTGCCCCAGTCGCCCCGCTACCTGACTCCTGCCGCGATCGCCGACATTACCCAGGCGCTCGATGCCGCTGGAGTCGTGACTAAAACCGTGGGCGTGTTTGCCGATGCGGCGCTGGCAGAGATGGGCGCGATCGCCCGTCAGACCAACCTCAGCCACCTTCAGCTCCACGGGCAAGAAACCCCCGAGCATTGCCAGCAGCTATTGACAGAGCTACCCGGTATTTTTCTAATCAAAGCCATTCGCGTTCGCACCGCCGCCGACCTGCTGCGGGCCGAAACCTATGCTCCCTACGTCGATGCCCTGCTGCTTGATGCCTACCACCCCCAGCAGCTCGGCGGCACAGGCCTGACGCTCGATTGGGATGCCCTGGTGTCGTTTAAGCCAGCCTGCCCCTGGATGCTGGCGGGTGGGCTCACGCCTGAGAATATTGCCACAGCGCTCTCGACCCTCAAGCCTGACGGCATTGACCTCTCCAGCGGCGTCGAACACCAGCCCGGCGTGAAGGATTTAGCGCTGGTTCAGCACCTGTTTGAGCAATTGCAGCCCTGGCTCGTCAAAGTTTGAGGGGAATGTCAATAACAGCAAAAACCCCGTCAGAATAATGCTGTGTGAATTACAACCGTATACTGCATGGTATGCCTGACCGCTAGTTTTGGTCAGCTTTGGGTATCAGGGGTGAGGTATCTGCGGTTGAGGGGCTGATGGCGGCGATCGCCAGATCTTTGCCCCCTACGGCGTGGTGGGTAGTGTCTTTGGCCATCACCTCGATCGTATCGGGCTGGTAGGCGGCGACATCAAACCAGAAAGTGGTGCCGATGCCCACTTCGCTGACCAGGTGCACCTGGCTGCTGTGCTTTTCGATGATGTTTTTGACAATAGAGAGGCCCAGGCCCGTGCCCTCCAGGGTGTGGACGCGGTTTTCGACTCGGAAGAAGCGATCGAAAATGGCCTGCTGGTCTTCGGGGGCAATGCCAATGCCGGTGTCTGAAATCTCGATGCGAATGTAGCCGCCCTCGTCAAGTCCTTCCCCGTGGGGCACGATCTGGTGCGCCCGCAGCATCACCTGGCCACCGGGTTCGGTGAACTTGAGCGCGTTGCCTACCAGATTGCTAAAGACCTGCAGCAGTAGGTCGTAGTTGCCAATTACGGGCGGCAGGTTGGGTTCGACATCCTGTAGCAGCTCGATCTTCTTGTCTTTGGCATTGAGGCGGTGGGTGCGCAAAGTTTGCTCGATGGGCTGAATGATATCCACCGCTTCGAGCTGGTACTGACGACTCGACTCCAGGCGCGACAGGTCGAGCACATCGTTGACCAGACGGGTGAGGCGATCGGTCTCGTGGTTAGCGGTTTCGAGAAATTCTTTGCGCTCGCCGTCGCTGAGGTCTTCGCCGTACTCGTGC
>PYEQ01000735.1 GCA_003017785.1 filamentous cyanobacterium CCP5
GCTGCGGACATACCCTGAAGGAGTACGGCCACATTCTCCAGGACGACCCAGAGTACCGGGAACGGGCGATCGCTTTCTCCGCCCAAGTGCGAGATGTGCAGGAGTTTCTAGCCGAGGTGGGGCTAACCGCCAAGCTGCACCCCCTCACCGACGGCCCCCTGACCCTGGTCTATCAGGACGCCTGCCATCTGATCCACGGCCAGAAAATCAGCGCTCCACCCCGCCAGCTGCTGCGGCAAATTCCCGGTGTGGAGCTAAAAGAACCCATGGATGCCGCCCTCTGCTGCGGCAGCGCCGGCGTCTACAACATGCTCCAACCCGAAGTCGCCGCCGAACTGGGGCGCATGAAGGTGACCAACCTGGTCAACACCGGAGCCGCGATGATCGCCTCCTCCAACCCTGGCTGTTCTTTGCAGATCAAACAGCACATGGAACCGGGGCGATCGCTGCCGCTGATGCACCCGATTCAGCTATTGGATAGGGCAATTCGGGGAGAGCGGCTGTAGGAGCGAGGGAGATGGAGAGATGCGGAACGCCCTGGTCGAAGGGGTCCGGGGGCAGCGAATTGCCCCCGGCGAAAAATCTGGCTTGCGTCCCTAATTGTGGTCTTACCCAAGTATTCAGAGAGGGAGTTTTCATGAAAAACGTAGAAGGATACTTGAAGATTCACTGGGACAACCCATGACTGAAGCGGGCTACTTTTCTGGATTTCAAGACCTCACCAGCGCTGAGCGGGGACGACTCATGCCCGAGGCGCTGCCCAGGCTATTCAAAGCCAAGGGTGACTCGCGGGCGGTGGTGATTTGCCTGCATGGGTTTGGCGGCACCCCCTACGAAGTAGTACCCGTCGCTAAGGCCTGTGCGGCGGCAGGGGTAGATGTGGTGACCGTTGTGCAGCCCCGCCACGGCTACAGCCGCCCCCCGGTGCAGCGGCGGGAGTTTGCTCAGCTCCGGGCCGATGAGCTGAGGGCAACGGCGCGCAAGGTGATCGCTCAGGCCCGCGATCGCTACGACCGGGTCGGTATCTTTGGCCTCTCGATGGGGGGAGCGATCGCCCTGCTAATGGCGGCAGAACAGCGGGTAGATGCCTGCGGGGTAGCGGCGGCGGCCCTGCGGCTACCCGCCGTTGCCGAAATCCTGATTCCTGCCCTCAGCCGGGCGCCCTTTTACCTGCCGGTGTTCAATCGCTACCCCGTCTACCTGCCCAGCTACGGCTTTTACCATTCCTATGCCCTGCGGGCTCTGTGGGAAATTAGCCAGGAGTCCCGTGCTCGCCTGGGGGAAATTACCTGCCCGGTGTGGGCGGTGCATTCTCAAAAAGACGACACCATTCCTCCGGTGGTGATGGACTGGATGCAGCGGGATATCAAAGCCCCCCTGGAAACCGCCTGGTTTAACAAATCCAGTCATCCCATGCCGTTGGACATTGAAGGAGACGCTGTTTCCCAATACATCGCCCAGGGATTAACCCGCGCTCTGTAGGGGCGCACGGCGGTGGCAGGGTTGGTGGATTCCCTTGATAATGGACAAAAACTGCCCCAAGCCTGCCCACAGATTTGCCTATGTGTCGCCTGCTGGCCTATGTCGGGCCGCCCCGCCCGCTGTATCCGCTGATTATCGAACCGGAACATTCCTTAGTGGCCCAGGGCTACGCTCCCAAAGAAATGGAGGTGGCCCTGCTCAACGCCGACGGGTTCGGCCTGGGCTGGTACGATCGCGATCGCCAGTCAGCCCCCTTTATCTACCGCAACACCAGCCCCATCTGGAACGACATCAACCTGCCCCACCTGTGCCGCTATATCCAGTCCGGCCATGTGCTGGGCTACGTGCGTAGCGCCACGCCGGGACTAGCGGTGGACTTGCACAACTGCCAGCCCTTTAGCCATGAGGATCTGTGCTTTATCCACAACGGCTACATCGAGAACTTTCGCCAGACCCTTTACCGCCCGATTCGAGAGGGCTTAAGCGATCGCGCTTACCACAGCATCCACGGCCTCACCGACTCCGAGCACATCTTCGCTCTACTGCTGCACCACCTGGAAACCCAGCCCGGAATTTCCTTAGAACAGGCTCTCCAGCAAACCCTGACGGTGCTAGAACGACTGGCCTCTGAGCATTCGATTCGCATCGCCATCAATCTGGTGGTGAGCAACGGCCAGCGGCTGGTGGCCTGCCGCTACGACTCCACCGGCGCTGATCCCTCCCTCTATTGGCTGCGCAACCACCCGGAGTTTCCCCAGGCGGTGATTCTCGCCTCAGAACCCCTGTTCGCCGCCGCCTGGGAAACCTGCCCCCCTGCCACGATTCTTGCCGTAGATCCCGATGGTCACCTCCAGAGCCAACCCTTCCACCCCGCCGATATGCCCCCCGGCAGCCCAGTTTCTTGGCCAGTCCCTGCCTGAACAGCGCCAGATTCTGCGGGAGCACATGACCGCCTGCCGCGCCAGCACGTTGCAGTTAGTGGAGGGGTTGAGCGAGACAGAATATTGCCGTCAG
>PYEQ01000736.1 GCA_003017785.1 filamentous cyanobacterium CCP5
CCCCGGCCGCTGCCAGGGCAGCCAGAAAAAAACCGCCGCAAACCCGCAGGCCACTACTCCCCACCCGGTATCCACATAGCTCAGCTGAGGCATCGACAGCCGCAAGTAGACGAACCAGCCCACCAGTGCCGTCAGCCCCGCGTACACCCACAGATCGGGTCCGCCCCGCCCTTGAAGCAGGGCATAGAGCACCAAAACCAGCCCCAACCCCAGACCGGGCCAGAGCAAACCCAGGCCGCTTTCATACACCAGCGCCCCGGAGAGCACCATCAACACCGTGGCCACCCCCCAGTGGATGTGGGCCGTAGCAATCATCTCGACCTCTGGCAGGGCCAACCGACCCTCTAACCAGGCTGCTCCGAACCGATAAACCGCCATAATCACCGCCGCCGCCGCCGCCAGCACCACCAGCCCATCAGCGGGATGCTCACCCGTGGCCAGAGATAGCTGATAGATCACCAGCTCATACCAGCCCAGGGTGATGCCCGCCAGCCCCAGCCAGCGCAGCCAGGGCCAGCGGCTCTGACGGCTCACCTCCAAACCCAGCAGGGCCACCGCCAGCAGGCTCAACCCGGTCCAGGGGGAAAAGTAGCCGATTCGCAACAACAGCCCCAGCAGACCATACAGCAGGGTCAGAACATGCAGACTTTTGGTCAAAACGGGCAAGCGAGAACGCAGTCCGCTGGCCAAAGCCAGGGCGATCGCCCCGAAGCCAATGGTCAGTGCCGCCAGGGTGAGGAGATCGCCCTGTGAAGCAGCCACCAGCTCTGCCCCCAGCAGCTCGACGGCCCAGCCCAGGAGAAATACAGCTGAAGGACGGGGAGTCCCCAAAAACCGCAGGACGATCGCCCCCATCACCAGCAGCAGGGCCACCGTATAGGTAATGGCCGGGGAACGCCAGCCCACATAGAGCACCCCCGCCTCGACGCTGAGGGTCAGCAGCAGGCCGCCCATGAGCACGAATCCCCAGCGATCGCAGGCCGTTCTATAGAGTTCTGCCACGCCTGAATGGGGCAGCCAGCGCCACAGCCCCCACAGCGCCGCCGTCAGCCCTGCCAGCACCCCAAACCACTGGTCGTAGCGGCTGGGAAATCCGGGTAAGACATCCTCAATCAAGCTGATGGTAAAGCCCAGGCCAAAGCCCACCGTCACCAGCATCATCGGCAGGCGCTGCCGCAGATAGCCGTTGGCCGCCGAGAGGCCGGTGGCGCTGCCCAGGCCAATCAGTCGGGTGGTTGTGGCGCCCAGGGTTAGCGGAGCCGTTAGCCCTACCGCCAGCAGGCTCCAGCGGCCTCGCCGGAGCAGGGTCAGCAGCAGGGGAATGGTCAGCCCCAGCAGGCTATAGCCACTCTGGAAATCGTGGCTGAGCAGGTAATCCCAAAGCTGAGCATAGGCCAGCCCAGCCAGCCCCAGGCCGTAAAACCAGGCGCTGCGTTCCCAGCCTGCCCGCAACCAGTGGCTAGCCAGCAGATTTACCGCCATCAGCCCAAAAATAATCAGCATCCAGCGGGGGCTGCTCAGACCCGGCCAGCGGTGGTCAATCGTCACCAGCACGGTCACTAGCGCCAGTCCGTGGGTCGAGGCGATGCGCCAAAGGGCGGCCGGCGGCCGCCTCAGGGTTGCCATAAACGCCGTCACTGTAGAGGCAATCAGATTGACCACCAGCACCGCCGGAGCCCAAAGACTGATGGCCGTTAATAGGGCATTCATCAGGACTGCCAGCCCCTCGCTAAAGCGGGCCACGTTAGGAATGCTGCGCCGATAGTAGCGATCGCTAATTGCCACCAGCCCCACCACGTAGGGATACAGATAGATCCCCAGCAGCAAATCAGGATCGCCAGCGGTAGCCAGCCAGCCAGCCGGGGCGCTCAGAGTGGATTGCAGGGAGGGAGATAGCAGCCGCCAGATCAGGAAGGGAAACTGGAGGGCGATCGCCCATGCAAACAGCAGATTGCGTCGCTGGGGCCTCTTTGGCAACGGGTTCTGGAGCCGGTCGATCCGCAGTCCCAGCCCCAGAACGCTGACCAGCAACGCCTGCAAAGGCCAACCGTCCACCGCCATCAGCCAGCCCCAGACCAACAGCCCCTGGCCCAGTCGCCGACTCCACAGGGCAATCCGAGCAGAATTTATCTCAATCTTTGTCTCAGCTGCCGCAGCACCAGTCTCAGCTTCGGATTCAGCCGCTTCTGGCCGATCTTCCTCAACAGGCGCACTGACTACTGCTGAGGACAGAACTCTCTGTCCCAGCCAAACCCAAACCGCTCCGTAGATGCCAAAGGCCAAGCCGAGCTGGCCCCAGGCTTCCCAGCCGACTGCGGTCATTCCCCGCAGCAGCAGCAGCCCCAGGCCAAAGTTGATTAACAGCAGCGGCCAGTTAGCTTCCCGTTCGACGGTGCGTCCTTGCCGCAGCAGCAGTGCCCCACAGCCCGCCACGCCGCCATAAATCGCCACCGTAGGCCATCCACCAAAGCTCCAGCCTAGCTGTAAGAGGC
>PYEQ01000737.1 GCA_003017785.1 filamentous cyanobacterium CCP5
GCGACCGCGTCGTGCAACCGCGTCAGCCGCGGATGCGCCGCCTCCAGCGTCGCCGTCGTCTCCGGAAAGGCATGGCGCAGGCCGGCCAGGATCTGGAACAGCGACAGATCGGCGTAGCTGGGCTCCTCCCCCACCAGCCAGACATCCGACCGGTCGTTGCCGGCCAGAATCCGATCGAGCCAGGCGGCGTATTTCGGCATCCGCAGGGTGCGAAATGCGGTCGCCCGGGCGCGCGCGGCCTCGCGCTGATCTTCGTAGTGGTCGGCGGACGATATCGGGTGATGGGTGTCGTGCGCCTCCATCACCAGATCCGAAAGCGTCAGCTGGATCTGGTGGACCCAAAACCGGTCGGCCGGGTCGCCAGGTGCCAGCCCGTGCCGTTCCCCGAGAAAGAACAGGATGTTGGCCGTTTCGCCGATGAGCCGACCATCGTCCTCGAGGATCGGTGGGGCGAAGGCGGGACGGTGCTGCTGCGGATCGTCGAGCAGGCGGGCGATCGCCTCGATCATCTCCCCCAGGGTGCGGTGAAACCGGGCGGCGATCAGAGCTGGGCTGACCCCTTGGCGACAGTCTTGGGCGATCGCCTGCACCATGGGTCGCCAGTCAATCATGTAGGGCAGAGGATCAGAAACGGCGAAGCCATAGCCTTGGGAGACTTCGGTTGCCGCCGCCGCGAATTCCAAAGCCATCGCCGCCTGGCCTTCAAAGCTGATGGTTTGGTGCAAATCTAGCAGTGCTGCCACCCCATCGAACAGCCGTCCGACGCTGGAGGTCAGGGGCGTGTTGATTGTGCCAGCCAGCATTTTCTGTAGGATTGTCCGCTGGGAGGGGGAGAACGCCTGCACGGGGGCCAGGTCGGTCATCTCCAAAGCGGCGTTTCCGTAGCAGCCGTAGAGCAGACCCAGGGCCGATCGCCGGGGTTCTCGACTACAGCCATCGCCCCCCGGCAGGGGAAAGGGCCGAAAATGGGCCACCCGTTCGAAGCCATTCTCTGTAATCTTCAGAAATTCACCCCCCCAAATGGTGTGATCGGGGCCGTAGCCGGTGCCGTCCCAGGCAATGCCGAGAACCGGAGGGGGGAGCCGATGCTCGGCCATGGCTGATAGAACATGGGCGTAATGGTGCGGCACCGGCATTAGCGGCACCTGCCACTGTCGGGCCAGGGTTTGGGCCAGCTGGGTAGAGGCGTAGTCGGGGTGCAGGTCGCAGGCAACGGCGGTGGGCTGGCCGCGATAGAGGTCTAGCCAATCCGCCACGGTTTGACGCAGCCGCTCAATGGCCTGGGGATGGTCTAAATCGCCGATGTGTTGACTCAGGATGATCTGATTCCCCAGGGATAGGGCGATCGCATTTTTTAGATGGGCCCCTAGGGCCAAAATTCGGGCGGTTGAGGGTTCTGACAGGGAAATCGTCTGGGGAGCATAGCCCCGACCGTGGCGAAGCATCTGCGGCTGACCCTGCACTGTCTGCACCACGGCATCGTCTACTGGGCGCTGAATCGGGCGGTTGTGAATCAGAAAGCCGTCGGCGATCGCCCCGAGGGTCTGAAAAGCCTCCTGCTGATCGATGCAAATCGGCTCACCGGAGCGATTGCCGCTGGTGGCCACCAGGGGGCCATCAAACTGATTCAATAGCAAATGATGCAGCGGCGTGGTGGGCAACATCACCCCCAGGTAGGGATTGCGCGGGGCGATCGCCGCCGCCAATTCTGAATCATCTGCATGGCGGGGCAGTAGCACAATCGGGGCCTGGGCTGAGGTGAGCAGGGCCTCGGCCGCTTCCGATACCTGGCAATAATGACGTACCTGCTCCAGGTTTGCACACATCAGGGCCAGGGGCTTGTCGGGGCGGTGCTTGCGCTGCCTCAACCGTGCGACTGCCGCTGGATTCTGGGCATCTACTAATAGCTGGAACCCGCCCAGTCCCTTGAGGGCGACGATATCTCCGCGTCCCAGGGCGGCGATCGCCGCCTCGTGGTCGCCCTGCGCAGACAGGTAGATCGCCCGCTGGATCAGCGTCTCGCGATCGATCGGGTCGAGGTCCAGGGCGCGGCCGGCATCCCGGGCGGCGGCGCCGTAGGCACCGAGCATGGCATGGGCCAGCGCCCGGCGTTTCAGCGCGCCGGCATCGGTCGGGGTGGCATCGACCAGGGCCGCATAATCGTCGATCGCGCCGGCGGCATCGCGGTCGGCCAGGCGCAGGGCCGCCCGCTCGGTGCGCAATGCGACATCGCCCGGCGCGCGCGCCAGGGCGGCGTCGAAGTCCGACAGGGCGGCGGCCACATTGCCCTGTGCCAGGTGCAGCCGGCCCCGCTCCGCAAAGCCGCGGGCATCGTCGGGAGCCAGGGCGATGGCGCGATCGAGGTCGCGCATCGCCGCGTCCCGCCGGTTCAGCCGGGCGGCGATCATGTCCAGGGCGCCGTCATGCCAGCGCCTGGCGGTCTGTCCCGAGCGGCCGATCTCCGCGCCGATGTGTGCCCAGGACATGCCGA
>PYEQ01000738.1 GCA_003017785.1 filamentous cyanobacterium CCP5
GCAACCTCTCGCGTTACCCGTGCGGCAATCTTCTCTGGGTTGCGGGCCTGCGGATTAGAGAAAATATCGACAAACAGGTCAAAGATGTCTTCTCGGCATAACGATGCCAGTTCAATGTCTTGCCGGGCCGCATAACCGCCATAGTCACCATTGAAGCCCGTCCACAGCTCAAAGTGGTCGCCAATGTCGCAGGTGAGCAAAAAAGGCGGCTTGGTAGAGACATTGCGGGTATAGGCGATCGCCTGCACAAACGCCTTCTCCATCGCTTTTAGATAGGTGGGCGTGCCTCGCTTGGCTGTGCCTTTGCCGGTGATATCGCTGCCCTGTTTGGCCTCAATGATGAAGTGGTCGGCCTTATAGAAGTCGATATAGCCAGGGGTGACATTGCCGCTGGGGTGATAAACCTTGATGTCTTTGTCGAAGCAGTAGGGGTCGTCAGCAATGTTGCCCTTTGGCGGCGGCCCCTCAACGCCAAGGGCTGCGCACAAGTCAAGAAAGAAACCCTGGTAATTGGCACGTTCGTTGCCGCCAGATTTTTGCCATTTGTCAATAAAGGCTACGACTCGCTGGGTGTCGTCGGGAGTCATAGGGCAGGGGCATAGGGGGGCTACTTAATGTTGCCCAAGTAAAATGCAAAATCCGGCAAGAATTACATAGATTTACGGTAAACAAGCCATAGCGTAGGGTGCATTCGCGGCTCAAAACCCCATAGGGCTCAAAGTCAATTGCTCTCCCAAAGCGCAATGCACCGCTTACATTTTGGAAATTTCTCGATGTACGGGTAGATACTGTGTTGACGATGGACCGTCAAGTGGTCGCTGCCGCTGCTTTGGGAGGCAGCAGTTTATCTGGGTCGTACTTTAGACCAGAGGATAAAACGCCGTAGACGATACGAATCAACTTGTGCATGGCGGCACCCAGGACAGCCATCTTGGTTTTGCCAGCGGCGACTAATCGGTCGCGCCAGGGCTGCAGCTCTTGGGCACAGCGAAGAAAGGCTAACGCCGGGAAAAAGAGGGCCTTGCGTAATCGAGCATTGCCAATCTTGCAGAGGCGGGTTTTACCCTGCACAGACGTGCCCGAGGTGTGTTCTTGAGGCGTCAACCCGGCATAGGCGGCGAGCTGACGGGCGGAGCGAAAGGCTTTAATGTCGCCGATTTCAGCTAGCAGCCGAGCGGCCGTATCCGGGCCAATGCCGACAATAGAGACCAGTAGGTCTGATTGGGCTTTGAGCGGGTCATGGGCCTGGATATGCGTCTTCAACAGCTTTTTTAGCGCTTTCACTTGGGCTTCGAGGAAGGCAATGTGAGCCTCAATATCAGGCTTAAGCAAGGCGGTGCTAATGCCCAGGCGGTTCTTCTCCTGGGTCAGCATATGGGTGAGCGCATCGAGACGGCGGGTGTAGTCTTGCAGGTCTTTCACCTCAGCCGATGAGGGTTGCCAAGCACTCGGCTTGAGATCGCGGCAGAACTCAGCAATCAGCGTCGCATCGGGACGGTCGGCTTTAGTGCGCTTGAGCTGGCTTTTGGCGTAGCCGTGAATCCGCACTGGGTTGACGATGCTCACCCGGTGGCCCTGCTGGTGTAAGGCCAGCGCGACGCCATGGCCATAGATGCTGGTCGCCTCTAAACAGGCGTGGACCCGGTTCGCCCCCAGCTCGATTAGCCAGGCCTGTAAGGCCGCAAAGCCGACTTCGGTGTTCTCAAAACTTTGATAGCAGGGTTTAGCGTGCTCGGACCGCAGCACCGCAACGTGCAGCGTTGCTTTGCTCACATCTATCCCGACTGGAATCAGAACTTCACTCATGGCTCAACACTCCTGATACGGGTGGGAAAACGGGCAGATCGCTCTCAGCGCTATCCTTGTTATCCAGCTTGGGAGGTCTCGAAGACTCCCTGGTATACTGTCCAGTCTGCTGACGGCAATCTAGATGGAAATAAGGGGGAGGCTCTTGTTCTACCTAGCAAGCTCTGAGGGGCTTTAGGGTGCATCCAGAGTCACTCCTAGCCTTATTTTCGGCTATACCCTACATACAAGGGTGCATTCGCGGCCCCTCACCATGAGCAAAGCTCCCAGATTGAGGTTTCGGGCCGCAATGCACCGCTCACGGTATTGAGGCAGCAGTTGCTTGACATATAGAAATTGAGGCTGGTGGGCAGTGTCCACTCTACGGGGCTACAGGCTAGCCCCAGGGAATGCCGAGCTTTTCTGCCATTTCCTGGGCGCTGGAGACGCCCTCGCGCAGGGGGGCGAGCAATTCTTGAAGCTGCTCGACCACGGTGCTAAATTCGTCGCGTTCGCTGGCAATGTTGCTCTCGGTGCCCGCCAGCTCAGAGTCAGTGTCTTGAACGGCGGTGACGACTTTTTCAACGGCGTCTTCGATGCCAGAGCGCAGCTCGTCGGCGGTCTCCTGTGCCGTTTCGGTCAGCGACTCTAGCTCGGGCTGGATGATGTTGTCTTCGAGGGCAGACAACTCAGTTTCTAGC
>PYEQ01000739.1 GCA_003017785.1 filamentous cyanobacterium CCP5
GCCCAATGGGTTTCTTCCAGAAAATCAGCAAACGTAGTCAGCAGCCCAGGAAACTCCTCTCTCAACGCAGAAACATCCGCCTGATAGCCCTCCTTGCGATACCACTGAATTAAATCAAACAGCGACTTTCGAAACAAAAGCAAGAAAATCCAGGGAGGAATTTCTTTGTAGACCACAGGGCTTCCCTGGGCGTGAGCAAAGGCCGCCGCCATTTGTTTGGGGGTCAACACATCGCCAGCCAGTTCAATGTCTTTGCCGACATACTCAGAACGGTGCTTCATCACGTAGGCGGCCACCCGCCCCATATCTTTCGTTGTAATTAGATGAAGCGGCCTGTTAGCCTGAACCGCAAAAGAAAAAGACCCTTTGAGAATAGACGGGCGAGTATACTGCTTCCAAAACTCCTCCATAAACAAGCAGGCGCGCAGCATTGTTGTGGGCAACTTGGCCTGCTTGAAGATTTGCTCTACCCGATACTTTTGCTCAATGTGGGAAATACCAGACTCGCGATCGGCTCCTCCCGCAGAATTGTAGACAACGTGGCTAACATTGGCTTGCTTAGCCGCTTCTGCAACTCGCTGTGCCCTGGTAACTTCCCGAGGGTCAGGCTTAGCCGAATCTGGGGCCGTTGCGTGACAGTAAACCGCTGAAACCCCTGCGAAAGCTGCTTGCAGTGAAGACTCATCATCGAGATCGGCCTCAACTAGCTCAACCCCGCTGCGGTGTAATTGAGATAGGGAAGAACGCTGCAGGTCGATTTTGCGGGTAATGGCACGCAGGTCGTTGACCTGTTGTTCAAGCAATCCTTTCACGGCATTGTGGCCCGTTCCCCCAGTCACACCGATCAGCAGCACTTTGCCGATCGCTGTTTCTGCATTATCCATAGTCCTTACTCCACAAAGCGCGAATGAGCCGATCTGCCAGCTCTGCCCCAAAAATCTGCCTGGCTACAGTATTACCCGGGTCGCGTTCGGCAACGGTTTTTCGCATCAGTAAATCTCGTTCTGCCAGTGCAGATTGGCGATCTATGGGGACAGGTTCTGCCTGCTTAACCCAGGTAAGCCAGCGAGAACACATCTCTTGAGCGGTATGTTCAATCAATGAGAGAGAGTCCTGGGTCACAGGGCACGTAAAGCAAAGCGGCGTTGGGGACTGCAGCTGTCTAATGTACAGCGCCTTGCTCACAAACAAAGACAGATTAGGGTTCTCCCGCAACGTTAGATAGGTTGCATTCAAAGGTTCATAGTAGCGTTCTGTGTAGCTTAAGTCAGTCCACAGATCAACTCTAGGTATGTAGTCGATGTAGAAGAAGAGTTCGGGCTTCGTGCCAAATTCAAAGGCTAAGTGGGGCACCTGAATCGATGGACCTAGCCAAAGGGTCAGGCGCATGGTGCCAAATTTCATGTGAGCGGCATTAAACCACGAATAAACCAGCCAGTCTAGCTCCTCTCCAGTAAAGGTCAGAAGCGAGCCTGTCACATTGCCATCAGAACTGCTAAAGCTTTGCAGTGGTTGATGTGGATGGGGGAAAGCTGCCAGTTGTTGGGTTACGTCTTGTTGTAAGCCACTCAAAATACTTTGCAGTTGTGCAAACAGGGCAGCATGATCTAGATCAACTTGAGAAGTCATTCCTGCCTTAGAGGGTTAACTACTGGTCAAATTGTGGTTTTGTGGGCCAGGCATTGAGCAAATTTGTAATGCAAATCTACAAACTAAGCTTTTCTAGGTTCAGGTTTGCGAAAGAGGGCGCGATCGCCACCGCATAATATTTTCTAACTGCAAGAAATGACAGAATGATTAGACCTTGCGTTCAGCTGGTCCACGCTACGCTACGGTTAAGCTGCCAAGTGCTCCGGCGGCAGAGCGTGAACGAGCCGACAGGTCTAAAATAGAGGCACACACCGCGCCTCATCTTCCCCACATCCCCATGCTCGACCCCCGCATTCCCGCTGGCCCGCTGAACCAAAAATGGAGCGACTTCAAAGACCACTGTCGTCTGGTCAGCCCCAAAAATAAGGCCAAGCACACTATTCTCATTGTTGGCACTGGCCTGGCGGGGGCCTCGGCGGCAGCGACCCTGGCCGAGCTGGGCTACAACGTCAAAAGCTTTTGCATTCAAGACTCGCCCCGCCGCGCCCACAGCATTGCCGCCCAGGGGGGCGTCAACGCCACGAAAAATTACCCCAACGACGGCGACAGCGTGTGGCGGCTGTTCTACGACACCATCAAAGGCGGCGACTACCGCTCCCGCGAGGCCAATGTGCACCGGCTGGCGGAAATCAGCAGCGGCATTATCGATCAGTGCGTGGCCCAGGGAGTGCCCTTTGCGCGGGAGTACGGCGGCCTGCTCGACAACCGCTCCTTTGGCGGGGCGCAGGTGTCGCGCACCTTCTACGCCAAGGGGCAGACCGGGCAGCAGCTGCTGCTGGGGGCCTACAGCGCCATGATGCGTATGGTGCAGGCGGGCAAAATTGAGGTCTATTC
>PYEQ01000740.1 GCA_003017785.1 filamentous cyanobacterium CCP5
GTCTCCCTACTCAGCCTGACTGAGGGAGTGCTCCAGGAAGAAATCGACAACCGGCCCTGGCCCGCCGTCGAGCGCTGGCTGATCAATCGGGAGGACCAGGTGGTGCAGGTGCGCAAGGAGGTGCGCGATCGCCTGGAATCGCCCCGGGCTGAGCACCAGTTCTGGGAAATCGATGTGCGCCCGGTGCGCAAAAACAGCGGCTACGAACTTCAGCTAGTCGCCACGTGGCACGGTCCGTCTGCGTCGGCAGAGGGCTACTACCAGGAAAAAATCTGCCAGCTTGAGCCGGTTGAGCGCCAGGATCCCGCCGACCCCGCCAGCTTTACGGCCCCTGCCAGCGAGCCCACAGTGTGGTCGAAGTTCGACTGCGACCTAGCTATTTTGCGCAAAGCCGGACCGACATCATAGCCACCCAAATTGGGTATTTTCAGGGTGTCAGCGCCAATTGAGAGCTTTAGAACGTAAGGAACAATCATGGGTTTGGGCCGCATCTGGACGATCGCTCGCAATGTCTTTTTTGAAGTGATTCGCGATCGCATTCTCTATCTAATTGGGCTATTTGCCGTGCTGATGGTGGCGGCGACGGTGCTACTGCCAGAGGTATCGGCCGGGGCCCAGGACAAAATCACGCTGGATCTGGGGCTAGCGGCCATTAACCTGCTGAGCGTAATCGTGGCGATTTTTGTGGGCACGGGCCTGGTCAACAAAGAAATTGAGAAACGGACGGTGCTGGTGCTAATTTCCAAGCCCGTCAGCCATTTAGAAATTTTAGTGGGCAAGCACCTGGGGCTGTCGGCGGTGCTAGCGGTGCTGATCGCTTTGCTAACGGCGATCTTTCTGGCGGTGCTGGCGATTAACGGCATCGAATTTCCCCTGCCCAGCATCTTGATTGCCATTGGCTTCATGTTCATCGAGGTGGTGCTGCTAACGGCGGTGGCTATCCTGTTTGGGGTGTTTACCAGCTCGCTGCTGGCTACTCTGCTGTCTTTTGCCGTGTATCTGATGGGCCACCTCAGTCAGGACATCGTCGCCCTTGGCGAACTTAGCGAAAACGAGGGCATCCAGCGGATTACCAACGGTTTGTACCTGGTGCTGCCGGACTTAGAGCGGCTGAACTTCAAAAACGAAGCCATCTACGGCATGGAGCTGATTCCGCCGGTCCCTGAGCTGGTCACCCATTTGCTCTATGGGCTGGTGTACACGGCGCTATTACTGGCGATCGCGGTGGGTATCTTTTCGCGGCGACAGTTTTAATGCATTACTCAGGGAACCGTAGCGGCTCAGAACCACTGCTAGGCTGGCTACCCTGGCGCAGGCCGACTTCCCCCCGTTCGAGAAAGATCGACCCATTCATCTATAGGCGCGACTTTCAGGCGTCAGTCGATAAAGTTTTGCCAGTCAGCCAGGGATTTAAAACACAGTCCTGCTAAATTGCTTGCATCTTTAATATGTTGGCCGGAGGGTGCCAAACATCTAACCGCGATAGCTTTGATTTTTGGATGATTACTGACACCTCTTGGATTCTTGCCCGCCATCCCCATGCGTTTTTACCCAACCCTTGGCAGGCCGTTCTTTGCAAAAGGGATATGTCTGCCGTAGTGTTGCCGACTATTCAAGAGCGTCGAGCTGTTTTTACCATTGATGTGTATTCTGGTGACCGCTGGCTACGGGAAGGCAGCGGCGAATATCAGTACTGGACCCATCTGCCTGAGTTGAAAAACTGGTGTCCTGTGCAGATGCAGCCTCCGTTCTATACCCAATGCCTCTTTTGTCTAGTTGGCGGACAAAACGCCGGACTTCATATTGGGCAGACGGCCCAGGGGCAGCTAGAAAATGCAACCTGGCAGATCCGGCTGCCGAATTCATTCGTCTGGACGACGGTGCTGTCCAAGCAGATTGGTGGCTGGCTGCTACTACCTCCCAATGAGACATAGTTTGAGTCAATGGCGATCGCCTGCGGTTCTGAACCCTTCATTTACTGGCTGCCCAGCAAAAACAGACCCAGCATCGTGGCGCTGTTCCAGGCGCTGTGGAGCAGCATCGGGGCCAGGAGGTTGCGCGATCGCGTATACACAATGCCCAGTACCGAGCCCAGCACCGTCAGGGGCAGTACCTCCGACAGACTCAGGTGGGCCGAGGCAAAAATCAGACTGCTAATTAAAACAGCTCCCCACACCGGTACGTATTTGGTCAGCGACGGCAGCAAAAATCCTCGAAACAGCAACTCTTCGAATAGGGGGGCCGCCACCGCAGCGGTAAACAGAAACAGCCCCAGGGCCACGGGGTCTTGCTCCTGCAACACCGTTTGCAGCAACGGATTGCTGCCCCCCTGGCCCTGCCAGATCTGCTGGTTAATCAGCGCTGTCGCCAGCATCAGGGGCAGGGCCACCAGATAGCCTCCCAGGCCCCACAGCCACCAGCTGCCCTGGAGCTTGAGTTTGAACAGGCCGCTGGGCAATGGCCGATAGGAGCGCACCGACC
>PYEQ01000741.1 GCA_003017785.1 filamentous cyanobacterium CCP5
CCCCTGGGCCACCTCGATAAAGCCAAAATCGAGGCGCAGGATAATATCGCTGGCCAGCCACAGGCTCAACACCCAGAACAGATAGGAGAAAACAAACAGCACCGCAGCGGCGATCAGGCTGAGAAAAAATCGGATCGGCCGGACCCGATTAATAAACAGCACAATGCTCTGACCGATCGCCTGGGAAAACCCAGCGGTCAGCAGCACGATCAGGGCAATGTAAATGCCCTGGGTTGACGCGCCAGCGATGGAGATGACTTCCGAATTCAGGCGGAGGGCTCCCCGCACAGCAAACCAAAATTCTTGGAGGAAGTTGGCGGTCATCAGAAACTGATGCTGATAGATTCCAACCAGTCAGCCAGGCCGTTAAGAATCAGCTGCACACCGATCGCCATCACAAACAGCCCCAGCAGGCGACTCAGGGCGTGGATGCCGCCCGCTCCTAGCCACTTTAACAGCAGCATGGAGGAGCGCAGGCAGAGAAACACGGCAATGCCAATGGAGCCAATCCCCACGGCTACGGCCAGCAGATTCACGGCAGTCTCCACCGAAATATCCCGTCCGGCCTGGGCAGCCAGCCCCAGGGCCACGGCAATCGCCCCTGGCCCCGCCAGCAGGGGAATGGTCATGGGCATAAAGGTAATGTCGCCGTGGTGATCCGCCCGGGAAACCGCGTCCTGGTTCTCCAGGTCGGACAGCTTGGGTTCAGAGTTCATGGTGCGCCAGGCGGCATGGAAGACCACGATGCCCCCGGCAATCCGCACCACCGCCAGGGAAACCCCAAAGAACCGCAGCACGCTGCCGCCAATCAGCAGCGACACCACCAGTAAAAGGGTGACATTTAGGGCAATGCGGCGGGCATCCCGCCGCCGCGCCATTGGAGAAGCCCCGGCCGTGAGCACCAGAAACAGAGGCACACTGCCCACGGGGTCAACCACGGGGAACAGCGCGGCGACGGTGCCAATTACAAAGTCAAGAAACGACTGCATAGATTTCCCGGTAGGGGCTAGGGCATCGGACTAAACCTGCCCAGGCCCAGAAGCGGAGTTTTACCCAAGGGGAAACTACCGTTCTTGAGCTGGACTTGTATAGCTCATAGTCTAAGGAAACCCTGCCCTAGCCGCTGTTATCGACTTATCACTGTCGATGGTCGGTGTCAGCAGAATCTACCGCAGCTGGTCGTCTAGGAACGTCAGCATGGCATCCCAGGACATCAGGTCGGCCTCGGGGTCATAGCGATCGCCTGCCCCCCAAACGGTGAAGGCGTGATCGACACCGCCATACAGCTCCATGGAATAGTCCACGTCCGCAGCGTTGAGGTCCGTTGCCAGCTGGGCCACCTGGGCCATCGGGGCCACCGGGTCATCGGTGCCGTGCAGAATCAATAGAGGACCCGCCACAGCGCTGTAGTCTTGGCCTTCGGGCGTGTCTAGTCCACCGTGGAAGGTCACAAACCCATCCAAAGGAGCCCCGGCGCGGGCCATCTCTAATACCGCTGAACCGCCGAAGCAGTAGCCAATCACCGCCACCCGCTCTGGATCAACCGAGGCCATCATCTCAGCTTGCTCTAGCCCAGCGAAGAAGCGATCGCGCATCGCCTGGCGATCGGCATAGAGCATGCCGCTTTGCTCACGGGATTCTTCAGTGGTTTCAGGCCGCACCCCCTGACCGTAGAGATCGACAGCAAAGGCTGCATAGCCCTGCTCCGCCAGCATCTGGGTCCGCCGCTTCTCATAGTCATCAATGCCGTCCCAGTCGTGGATCACAATCACCAGGGGCTGGCTGTCGCCAAACCCTTCGTTAAGGGCGAAATACCCCTCATAGGGCTGGCCAGCGATTTCGTAGACCACGTCTTCGGTGATGATATCGGCCCGGACTGCCGTAGTCAGGCCCACCACACAAGCTGCCGCCATCAGAATCGCGGTGGCCCACACCAGAATCTTTCTCAAAACCTTTCCTCCCTAACTCAGATCGTTGACAGACAGTTTTCCTGTTCGGGAATGCCTTCTGTAAAGAAGCGTAAAGGAATCCTGAATAAAATCAAATAAAATACGTACAGGCACTTCACAATCTCTGCTTAAAGACTGACTTGACTTGTAGCCTTCGGTTCAAATTTTGAACCGGGCCCGAGGGCTGAGATTTGGAGGGCTGGGCTAGAGACTCGTCGCCTCGAACGTGGCTTGATGTCCCGGTTCAGGCTAGGCTAGATCTGGCTCTGGAGGCTGATTTGGGGCGGTTCAGAGAGGACTGCTCGCATCGCTACTGAGGAAAAATCGAGGCAAAATTGCCTGATTCGCACACACGGACTATCTCGCGGAGACTGCATGGAGGCATCGGTACCAGGAACAAAAGAGGCCCAATTTCCTCTCAATCTCCTGCTGTTCATCGACAAGCGTCCGAGTTCTGCAGAACAGGTCCGTGCGATTCGCCGATATCTAAAGACCCTCGAGGAGCATTTTGAGTTCAACCTAGAGG
>PYEQ01000742.1 GCA_003017785.1 filamentous cyanobacterium CCP5
GTTACTCAGCACCTCCGCCTGGAACTGCTCAATGCCAAAGCCGATGAGCCACTGCCGCAACGGGATTTGAATGGCGGGTACTACCGAAAGCTGTTCGGGATGTTCAAAAAAGCTGCTAGTAATCTCCAGTTCGCTCGACTCCAGTGACCAGTCGAGGCTGTCGCTGAAGGCTTCCATATCTTCGGGCACGTCCTGGATCAAAAACTGACTGTCGCTGACGATGGTGGCGATCGCCTGCTTCAGCGAGTTATAAACCAGCGCCCAGGCCAGTTCTTCTGGCTGATTGCTCTCCAGCCCCACCGCCGACAGAGCATCGACGGCGTCTTTGCCAAGGCCAACCCACTGCCCCGTCGCCGCATCCACCCCGGCCTTACCGATCGCGGTAAACAACCCTTTGAAGTTTGCCTTCAGCGGCTTATTCCACACCGCGATCGGCTTTTTGACAGCGAATCCAGGGCTGAGGTTATCCGGCATGGGGGCGAGGGCTTAGCGGCTACGCCCCCAATATGTCTCAGTCGCAGGGCGAACGCCAGCAAACTTCAGAAGTCCTTAATTCAAGCGTTCTACAGACAATCATAATCACCTCGTCGATGCGAAGCGCTAAATCACCTTCGACAGACCAAACCTTCCGCGAGGTCCAGGGCGGCGGAACGCCCTGGTCGTTAGGCCGCAGGACGTGCGCAGCGGAGTCCGAGGGGAGCGAGATCCCCTCGGGTAGAGACTTGGTTTTTAAGCTCAATTGTGGTCTTACCGAGGAATTTGGCGGGATAGCAAACAACCCCGAAGGGCACGGCAGTGCCGGTGCCCCTACGATTTGGGGGCACGAACAATAAATAACGCTTATGTTGTGCAAAGCAACACATAAGCGTTCAAGGAAAACACGCGATCGTTTCTTTGCGCAAGCCGATCGTTTCTCTACACACCGAGGCCGTTCCTTTGCACACAACAAGTGTTTCTTTGCACAAGCCGACCGTTCCTTTAAACACAAAGGCTGTTCCTTTGCGCAAGCCGATCGTTCCTTTGCGCAAGCCGATCGTTCCTTTAGAACCGACATCTGTTCCCTTAGACCTAATCCCTGTTTCCTTAAACCCAACAGCTGGCCTGCCCTCAGTACCCTCTCCGTAGGCAGCCCACGGCCTCAGCCCCCTTGAAAAGTCCTAAAAAGCCGATAAATTAAGACCCCGCGATCGCCCCCACAACCTGAGCCTACATCCCGTTCACACAACGCCAACTTTCCCGATTAAAACAACACGATCCAGTTCAGGAAAAATCCTGATTCTGTGCACAATTCCCCCTGGCTATGGTTGATGAGTCAACCTTCTAGGGAGCATTTACAAATGCCACGCCAAAAGAAGACCTCCAGAACCCTCGTCCAATCTGAAAAAAGAATTGCTGGTGTCAAGTCCATTGCTGCCGATCTAGACCTGGGCAGCGGGATTACCGCAGAGGGCTACCAGGAAACCATTGATACCCTCCGGCAAAAGCTCAGCGACTACAACGAACTTCTTTCCCTCGCCGACCAAGCGGCCAATGCCATCCAAACCGCTGAACTCAACGTTCGCGAATATTCCGAGCGCATCCTGCTCGGGGTTGCCGCCAAATACGGCAAAAACAGCGACGAATACGAAATGGCCGGGGGGGTGCGCAAGCGCGATCGCAAACGCCCTGTGCGCAAGCTGCAACCCGTCGCCTAGCGCCATAGCGATTCACCAATAACCTAAAGCCCCGTAGATTTTGGACAAATCTACGGGGCTTTCTCATGGTCAGACAACGGGGCCACCAGCTGGCAACGCCCGTAATATGAAGATGACCCCGGCACCTGGACTGTATCAACCAGGGACGGGGAGTTCGTCTAGTACGCGATCGCCAATATGCAATATTACGAAACCATTATTGTCGGTGGGGGGCCTGCGGGGAGTAGCTGCGCCTGGCAGCTAAAGCGCCACAACCGCGAGGTGCTGGTCATCGACAAAGCCCCCTTCCCCCGGCTGAAGCTCTGCGCTGGCTGGATTTCCACCTCGGTGATGAAGTGGTTGGAGTTCACCCCCGACGACTACCCCCAGGGCCTGATCGAACTCAAGACCCGGATTTATCTGCCGCCGTTTCCGTTCCCGGTGCTGGGCAGCTGGGCCTATCCCTGGCGCACCGACTACTCCATTCGCCGGGTTGAGTTTGACCACTGGCTGCTGGAGCGATCGCAGGCCCCGGTGGCCACCCATGCCGTCAAGAAAATCGAGCGCCAGGGCGATCGCTACGTCATCGATGGCACCTACGCCTGCAAGTACCTGGTGGGGGCGGGCGGTACGGCCTGCCCGGTGCGGCGGCAGGTATTTTCCCAGAAGCACCGCAAAGAAACCCAGATTCTCACCATCGAAAAGGAATTTGAGTATCCCCAGCGGGGAGAGCTTTCCCACCTGTTTTTCTGCTTTCACGGCCTCGGTGGCTACAGCTGGTACGTGCCCAAAGCCAACGGC
>PYEQ01000743.1 GCA_003017785.1 filamentous cyanobacterium CCP5
AGGGGGTAGAGCTGCCCTTCGCTTGCCGTAACGGGGCCTGCACCACCTGCGCTGTGCGACTGCTGGAAGGCGAGGTCGATCAACCCGAGGCCATGGGGCTGTCTCCCGACTTGCGCCGTCAGGGCTATGCCCTACTGTGCGTTAGCTATCCCCGCAGCGCCATTCAGGCCGAAACCCAGGACGAAGACGAAGTGTACGAACTGCAGTTTGGCCGCTATTTTGGCAAGGGCAAAGTACGCATGGGTCTCCCCCTGGAAGACGACTAGTTCTCTGCCCGATCGCGCCTAATATTGGTATTGGCTAAACCCTCTTCATCATTCTGCTATGCCCCTGCCCTCTGAGTCTGATTTACAGCGGTGGCTCGACAGCGCCACCGAAGCCGCCCTGGCCGCCGGAGCCGTGCTCCAGCACTACTGGGGCAACCTGAGCCGCATCGATGAAAAGGGGCGATCGGGCGACCTGGTCACCGAGGCCGATCGTGGGGCCGAGGCGGCCGTCATGGCCGTACTGGAGCGTCACCTGCCCGCCAGCCACGGCGTCTTAGCCGAAGAATCTGGGGTGATCAGGGAGCGCGAGGCCAGTCTGCTGTGGGCGATCGACCCTCTCGATGGCACCACCAACTATACTCACCAGTACCCCTTCTGCGCGGTTTCTATTGGTCTACTGGCCGAGGGAGAGCCCGTGCTGGGCGTTGTCTATGACCCCATCCACAACGATTTATTTCGGGCGGCAACGGGGCTCGGGGCTAGCCTTAACCGTCGCCCCATTCATGTCTCAAAGACCGATCGCCTGGCCCAGAGCCTGCTGGTGACGGGGTTTGCCTACGATCGCCGGGAGACCCCCGACAACAACTATGCCGAATTTTGCCACTTCACCCACTTGAGCCAGGGCGTACGCCGAGGCGGGGCCGCGGCCATTGACCTTGCCTACGTGGCCTGTGGGCGGCTCGATGGCTATTGGGAGCGCGGGCTGGCCCCGTGGGATATTGCGGCAGGGATTGTGCTCGTCCGGGAAGCTGGCGGCCGAGTAACAGCCTACGATGGTAGCCCGATGGATGTCATGGCTGGGCGGCTGCTGGCTTCCAACGGTCACCTGCACCAGGTTATGAGCCACACCCTGGGGCAAATTAAACCCCTGGGGCTGCCGCCGCTGGCCTAGGTTAGGCTGTCTTGATCCACAGTTTGGCCAGACCTCTGCCAATAAAAACCGCCGGGGCTGGTTAAACTTAGGTTGGCTGGGTAGAGTGAAGAGTATTTCACCCGTGAGCACACAGTTCCTAAGCCGTCCCTCCAGTAGATGACCATGAAACCAGATCAAGGGCTGTTTCAATCTGACTTTGACGACCATCACGCGGTGCTGGGGGTGCCTATTAGCGCCGATGCTAAAGCCGTGCGCAAACGCTACTTAGCCATTGCTCGCAAGCTCCACCCAGACAGTGTGTCAGGGGCTTCTGTCGCTGAGGCCCAGCGGGCCAGCGAGATTCTCTCCAAGCTGGTTAATCCCGCCTACGAAACGCTGAGCCAGGAGAAGTCAAGCACCGAGCACGGGCTCATTCTCAAGCTCAAAGGCCAGACCCTGCGCCGTACAGGAACGGCGCCAGCGGTGACCTCAACGGCAGCCCAAGACTTGCTTAAGGCACCGCACCTGGATGCCGCCTATCGCCAGGCAGTCAACGCTCTGGCTGCGGAGCAGTTTGACCAGCTAGAGGCCATTTCTGAGGTGATCGGGGCCCTCAGCGAGCTGAATCTGGTTTATCTCTACCGCAGCACCACCAGCGATCGCACCTCTACCAGTGCTCCCGCTACCTCAGCTCGCACCGACCCCCGCTCTCAGTCGACCTCGACGCAACCGGCCTCCCCCCCTTCGCCTCGCCAAAACCAGGCCGCCATCTTAGGTAGCTACGTCAATCGGGCCCAGGAGTACGAGATCAACAAAGACTACAGTCGTGCCATTCTAGAACTGCGAGAGGCCCTCAAGACCTATCCCAATGACGTCACCTGCCACAGCTATCTGTCGCTGTTGTACCTAAAAGCGGGGCAGGGCACCATGGCCCGTATCCATGCCAAACGGGCCCTTGAGATTGACCCCAACGATGAACGGGCAAAGGCGGTTCAGGCCCGAGTCGATCGAACCTCTGGGGCGGCGGTCAGCGGTGCTAAAACCGCTGATGCAAAAGCCAACCCCAAATCGACTGACAAGGGGGCATCTGATAAAGGGGGCGGTTTCTTTGGTCTGTTTGGAGGCAAGAAAAAGTGATCACCTACCAACCCCCAGCCGGGGCGCGCGACCTGTTGCCCTTAGATGTCGCCCAAAAACACTGGATTGAAAACCGCCTGGAGCAGGTTTTTCAGCGCTGGGGCTACCACCGCATCATCACCTCTACCGTGGAGCAGATGGATACGCTGATGGCGGGCGGAGCCATCGATCAAGCTGCTGTGATCGAACTACAGCCCTTAGCCGGCAAGCGCTTAGG
>PYEQ01000744.1 GCA_003017785.1 filamentous cyanobacterium CCP5
CGTTAATTTCGGAACATCGCTACCCCTTAGATTTGGAGCCTAGCGGGGCGATCGTCAACGGCCTGTCAGAGCTGCTGCTGATCGATCAGGGCGGCCATTTTCTCGCCTTAGAACGGGTATTTGGACTCCGGGGGTTTCAGGTCAAGCTGTATCAAATTGCCACCGGGGGAGCCACTGACACCTCCGGCATCCCCAGCCTGGACGGCAGCCTGGATGGGGTCAATCCGATTCGCAAGCGCCTGCTGCTCGACTTTGCCAGCCTGGGACTGGCAGACCTGGATAACCTCGAAGGCATGACCCTGGGGCCACCGCTGCCCAATGGCGATCGCAGTCTAATTGTCGTCAGCGACAATAACCTGGAAGCCGATCAGCCCAGCCAGTTTTGGCTGCTGAGACTCCAGGGACTTTAGCCAAGTCAGCGGGGATCAGGAAAAACGACACTTTTTTCAGGACTAGTCTAAGCTCAATAAACATGGTATTTTTGCCTAGCATGAAGCGAAAGCTGGGTGGGTAATAAGTACCCCAAACCTGATAGATTGAGCGAGTATTAGCAAAACTGTTGATGAATTGACATGAGAGTTTTAGTTATTGGCGGCGACGGATATTGCGGTTGGGCAACAGCTCTGCATCTTTCAAATCGCGGCTATGAAGTCGCGATTCTTGACAACCTAGTCCGCCGCCACTGGGACGCCCAGCTGTGTATCGAAACCCTCACCCCCATCGCCCCGATCCAAACTCGTCTTCAGCGCTGGAAGGATCTCACCGGCAAGTCCATTGACCTGTTTATTGGCGACATCAACGACTATCCCTTCCTTGAAGCCTCTCTGCTCAAGTTCCAGCCCGATGCTGTCGTGCACTTTGGCGAACAGCGATCGGCCCCCTTCTCGATGATCGATCGCGAGCACGCCGTTCTGACCCAGTCCAATAACGTCATTGGCAACCTGAATCTGCTCTATGCCCTGCGGGATCACTTCCCCGACTGCCACCTGGTGAAGCTGGGCACCATGGGCGAATACGGCACCCCCAACATCGACATCGAAGAAGGCTATATCACCATCGAGCACAATGGCCGCAAGGACACTCTTCCCTATCCGAAACAGCCCGGATCGTTCTACCACCTCAGCAAGGTTCACGATTCCCACAACATTCACTTTGCCTGCAAAATCTGGGGTCTGAGGGCCACCGATCTCAACCAGGGTGTCGTTTACGGCGTGCTCACCGAAGAGACCGGCATGGACGAGTTGCTGATTAACCGTCTCGACTACGATGGCGTCTTTGGTACCGCCCTCAACCGCTTCTGCATCCAGGCCGCCGTGGGTCACCCCCTCACCGTCTACGGCAAGGGCGGCCAGACCCGCGCCTTCTTGGACATTCGCGACACCGTCCGCTGCATCGAGATTGCCGTTAACAACCCAGCTAACGCCGGTGAGTTCCGCGTCTTCAACCAGTTCACCGAAATGTTCAGCGTCGGAGATCTGGCCATGATGGTCAAGAAAGCCGGCACTACCCTGGGCTTAGATGTAGAAGTCAGCTACCTGGACAACCCCCGAGTTGAGGCGGAAGACCACTACTTCAACGCCAAGAACACCAGCCTGCTAGACCTTGGCCTTCAGCCCCACCTCCTGTCGGATTCTCTGCTGGACTCCCTCTTGAACTTCGCCCAAAAGTACAAGGCTCGGGTCGACGAATCCCAGATTCTGCCCAAGGTGAAGTGGCGGCGTTAGTGGCTTTTTGCCGGGGCTAGGAGCGGGCGGCGAGGCAGTCGACTCCGGTTGGCCAATGTGGTTCCGCTCGACTCCCTTCCCCTCGCTCCCCTCCTGACCTTTCCCATCTATCCCAATTCAGTTCCGACACCATGCGAATCGCCCTGTTCACTGAAACCTTTTTGCCTAAGGTTGATGGAATTGTCACGCGCCTGAAGCATACCGTAGAGCAGCTTCAGCGGGCAGGGAACCAGGTGATGGTGTTCTCCCCGGAAGGGGGGCTGAGCGAATACATGGGGGCCCAGATTCACGGCGTGTCCGGATTCCCGCTGCCCCTCTATCCCGAACTCAAACTGGCCCTGCCTCGCCCCTCCATTGGTGAGGCCCTGGAAAGCTTCAAGCCCGATCTGGTCCACGTTGTTAATCCAGCAGTTTTGGGGCTAGCCGGGATCTACTACAGCAAGGTTCTCAATATTCCCCTGGTCGCCTCTTACCATACCCATCTGCCTAAATACCTGGAGCATTACGGCCTCGGTATGCTCGAGGGGGTGATGTGGGAAATGATTAAAGCCATGCACAACCAGGCCCGGCTAAACCTCTGCACCTCTACGGCCATGCAAACAGAACTCACCGGCCATGGGGTGGAGCGGGTTGACGTCTGGCAGCGGGGGGTAGACACTGAGCTGTTTCGGCCGGAGTTAGCCAGCAGTGCCATGCGCGATCGCCTCTCCCAAGGTCATCCAGAGGCGCCGCTGCTGCTCTACAT
>PYEQ01000745.1 GCA_003017785.1 filamentous cyanobacterium CCP5
GCTTCAGCCGCCACACCCATGACGGCTATGCGATTGGGATGATTGAGGCGGGGACTGAGGAATTTTTCTATCGGGGGGCCACCCACCAGGCGCACCGGGGAGAGCTGGTGATTATTCACCCTGGCGAGGTGCATACGGGTCATGCCGGAGAAGCAGCAGGCTGGTGCTATCGGATGCTCTATCCTTCGGTTGATTGGATGGTGCAGTCAGCTGAGGGAGTGGGAGGAGCCGACCCAGATCCCCATTTCTTTCAGCCGGTGATTGCCGACCCAGTCCTGGTCAATCAGTTTCGCCGTCTGCATCAGGCCCTGGAAACTTCGGATTCTCAGCTAGAACGACAGTCGCGGCTGCTGGCCTGGATGAGCCGATTGATTCAGCGCCACGGCGAACGGCGCTGCTGGCAGCCATCGGGTCAGAAAACAGCCCTGATAGAAGTCCGGCAGGCCCAAGACTATCTCCACAGCCACTATGCCAAACCCGTTTCGTTAGAGCAGCTGGCAGGGCTGACTCAGCTGCCGCCGATCAAGCTTTTGCGCAGCTTTCGGCGAGTGACTGGACTGCCGCCCCATGCCTATCAGGTGCAGCTGCGGGTGCGGCAGTCGAAGCGGCTGCTGGCGGCAGGGCTGCCGATTGTCCAGGTGGCCGCAGACACTGGCTTCGCCGACCAGAGCCATCTAAATCGCCACTTCAAGCGCCTGGTAGGGGTTACTCCCGGCCAATATATTCGGCTGCGCCGATAGGGGCGAGGAATAGAAATCTCATCAGTGGCCAATTCTAGGCAGGGGCACGGCATTGCCGTATTCCTGCTGCAATTTTGTTCAAGACTCAACGCATTCATCCTGGCAGGATGGCCATAGACCAATCTTTTGCCTCTATAGTCATGAATCTGGTTTCATCCGATCGCAGCCGGTCTAATCCCCGGTCAGAACTGCTCGCTGGAGCCCGAGACATCGTTCCTCTAGTGGTCGGGGCGATTCCCTTTGGAATTATCTTTGGCACTCTGGCCCAGGGCAGCGGCCTATCGTTTGCTGGGGCGATCGCCATGTCGGCTTTCGTCTTTGCCGGGTCGTCCCAGTTTATTGCCCTGGGGCTGCTGGCTTCCGGCAGCGGCGTACCGCTGGTGGTGCTGACGACCTTTGTGGTCAACCTGCGTCATTTACTCTACGCCGCCAGCTTAGTGCCCCATGTGGGGGATCTGCCCCAGCGCTGGAAGCTGCCGATGGGATTTTGGCTCACCGACGAGGTATTTATGGTGGCAATCCGCCGCTTCGAGGCCTGCGATGCCAGCCCCCACAAGCCCTGGTACTACGTCGGGGCGGCGGGGCTGATGTACCTCAACTGGCAGCTCTGCACCTGGCTGGGGCTGACGGTGGGACAGCTAGTTCCCAACGCCGCTGCCTGGGGGTTGGATTTCGCCATGGTCGCCACCTTCATCGGCATGGTGGTGCCCTACCTGAAAACTGCGCCGATGGTGACCACGGTGGTGGTAGCTGGAGGCGTGGCCCTAGCGGCCCACGGGCTACCCCACCAGCTGGGCCTGATGGTGGCGGCGATCGCGGCGATCGCCACCGGCATGGGCGTCGAAAGATTATCTGGAGGTTCCCAATGAACGAATGGCTGCTGATCGGGGGCATGGCCCTGGTTACCTTCACCATCCGCTACGCGCTGATCGCCCTCAGTGGGCGGATTCGCCTGTCTGCGGCTATGACCCAGGCCCTAGGCTTCGTTCCCCCCGCTGTCCTTACTGCGCTCATCGTCCCCGCCGTGCTAATCCCCGACAGGGCTCTAGATGTCAGCTGGGGCAACGGTCGGATTTTTGGAGCGATCGCGGCTCTTGTCATTGGCCTCTGGCGGCAAAACCTACTGTTGACCATCGTCGGCGGCATGGCGGTCTTTGGCCTCTGGCAGTGGGCAGTGGGGTAAGGTGCTAGAGGCCAAAGGCTCTGGGTGACAAAGAAGGCAATCATGGCTGCATCTACACCGCTGCAACGGCAGCCCACCCTGATTGGCAGCAGCGCGATTTTGATGTGGGCGACCCTGGCGCTGCTGACGGAGTTGAGCGGCAATGTGCCGCCGTTTCAGCTCACCGCCATGGCATTTACCGTCGCCTTTTTGATCGGCGTCGGCTTCTGGTGGCAGGCCGGAGGCAATGTCCTGCAACACCTGAGACTGCCTAAATCAGTTTGGCTCCTGGGAGTAACCGGGCTCTTTGGCTACCACCTGCTGTACTTTGCGGCGCTGCAAAATGCTCCAGCGGTGGAGGCCAGCCTGATTGCCTATCTATGGCCGCTGCTGATCGTGCTGTTCTCAGCCCTGCTGCCAGGGGAACGGCTGCGCTGGGTTCATGTGACGGGGGCGATCGCTGGATTTCTCGGGGCCGGACTGCTAGTGACTAAGGGCCAAAGCCTCAGCTTCGATGCCCGCTACACCGTTGGCTATCTGGCAGCGCTGGCCTGTGCCCTAACC